>JBARQF010000218.1:0-17488 GCA_049643605.1 Dehalococcoidales bacterium | reverse complement strand
GCCGGACGGGCTGTCCGCACCTGGAATGGGCAGGGTGATGGGCTTGCCGCCGGTGGTCAATATTATCTTCTGTGCCTGAATAACCTGCTTCTGTCCCCCTCCACCCTCGATTTCCACCTGAAGGGAGGGGAGTAACCTGGCGCGACCGGTGATTACCTCTACCTTATTCCCTTTGAGCAGGCTCTCCACGCCTGATACGTGAGTTTTGATAACCGTATTCTTGCGCGCCTGCATTTTGGCCAGGTCAGCGCGGACATTCTGGGCAGTTATGCCAAACTGCTCCGATTTCTTCATGGTATCGTAGAGCTCGGCGCTGTGCAGCAGTGTTTTTGACGGCACGCATCCCCGGTTGAGGCAGGTACCGCCCAGCGCATCCATCTCAATAACGGTAGCTCTGCCGCCGAGCTGTGCCGCCTTGATTGCCGACACGTAGCCCGCCGGACCACCACCTATGATGACCAGGTCTCTTTCTTCCACGAAATACCTCCGCTAAGTAGCGAAATAGCTGATATAGCTCCGGTCAGCTCTACTCTGACAGGTCGTCGACCGCCTGCTGTACCAGCTGCAAGTAGGCCAGAGACGGCCCGCCGCCCATCTGCACAGCCACCCAGCCGGCTTCCATGACCTCTTCCTTGGTGGCACCATGGGACAGGGCACCCTTCACGTTGGCCGCGATGCACCAGTGACAGTGTTCGTTAACGGCAATGCCCACGGCAATAAGGTATTTGTATTTCTGTTCCAGCGCCCCCGGCGCTTTCATAACCTGAGACAGCGTGGAGAACGCCTGCCTCTGCTGGGGCCACTCCCTTTGAAAGCGTGCCACGTTGGCTTCAAATTCTTTGGCGACTTCTTTCATATTTTCCATTTTTGATTCACCTCCGCTTGAATGAATTGTCGTGTAATCAGGCTAAAAGCAGCGCCGGGTTTTCCAGTGCGCTGACCAGGCTCGAGATGAACTGGGCGGCCACGGCGCCGTCGATAACGCGGTGGTCATAGGTCAGACTGTAGGTCATAATCGGTCGGGCGACAATCTGGCCCTCCCTGACCACGGCCCGGTCGGTAATCGCCCCGACGCGCAGGATGGCCGATTCCGGCTGGTTGATGATAGCGGTCTCGAAAGTCCAGCCGCTGCCCAGAGCACCCAGATTGGTCAGGGTAAAGGTGCCACCGGTGATTTCATCGGCGCTCAGTTTGTTCTCCCTCGCCTTTTCGACAAGCAGCTTTATCTCTTGGCTGATATCAACGAGCGACTTCTGGTCGGTATGCTTCACCACCGGAACGATGAGGCCGTTTTCCAGGGCGGTTGCCACGCCAACACTTATATCTTCCCAGACCTTTATTTCGTTACCGACAATGCTGGCGTTGACCTTTGGGTGGTCGCGGAGTATGCGGGCGATGGCGAAGACGAGGACGTCGGTGTAGGTAACGCGGGTGCCGAGAGCGTTCTCCTGTGCTGCCAGGTTGTTGCGCAGCGAGACAATCTCCGTCATATCGATTTCACCCATCGCGGTGAGCTGGGCCGATACGGTGAGGCTGTGGTGCATGCGCTCGGCGATGGTTCCCCGCATCCCGGTAAGCGGTATGGTCTGTTTGACCCTTCTTTCTCCAGCGGTTTCGGCCGGTACTGCTGCCGGTGGGGCTGGTGCCGTCTTTTCGTCAGCGATTGCCTTTTCGATGTCCTCACGGGTAATTCTGCCGTTCGGACCGGTGCCGGCCACCCGGGTAATATCAATGGCGTGTTCCTCGGCCAGCTTCCGGGCTACCGGCGAGATGCGGACGCGTTCTTCACCACCTGTTGCCGCGGCGGCTTCTTTTGGCGGTGCTGCCTCGGCCTTTGGCGCCTCGGTGGCCACCGGTTCGGCTGTCTTCGCGGCTTCGGCCGGCTTTCCCGCAGGCATCTCTTTTTGCACTTTGGCCAGTTCCTCCTCAGTTTCCGCGAGCATGCCGATTACCTGGCCGGCCGCGGCCAATTCCCCCTCGCCCATAATTATGTGGAGCAGGCCTGCACCTGGCGATTCAACTTCAGACATGACCTTCTCCGTCTCGATAACCACCACAACCTCGCGTTCTTCCACCCGGCCCCCTTCCTTGGACTTCCATTCAATGATGGTGGCATCGGCTACTGCCATGCCAATACGAGGTATTTTAATTTCCGTTGCCATATCTTCCCTCTCTGATATTTAGTTTCTGAAAAAGCCCTGTGCGGCCGCCGCACGGACGGTTTTTTCGATGTCGACTACCGGTGGGCCATCAAGCTGAAGCCGGATTTTAACTTCGTCGGTATCCTTGACCGTGATCTCTCGTTCTCCATCCAGCGCGATAACCGAAGGTTTAATGTTCACCATCACTTCATCGCCGGGTTCAAGCAGTTTCCATTCCTGGATGCCGACTTCCTGGATAATGCCGGGCAGCACGGCTGCTTTTACCTTGAGGTGGCCATTGCCCAGTCTGAGGTACATTCCCTGAGCGTCATCAGGCCCGATGGGGTGTATATTCCCTCCGATGGCTGTCATGCCTAAATTGATTGGTTCGGCTCTGGTACAGATTATCTGCCGGATTTCAGATAACTCCCAGATGGCCCGGGCACCGGTGAATAGCTGGTTCAACACTACAACGTCAATCAGGGCCATGTCAATCTCACGTCCGTCGTTGATGACGACGAGGCGTTTCTGGGTTTTGATTACATCCTGGCCGTCAACCAGCCTCCGGGCGGTTATACCGGCGGCAATACCGGCCGTCGTGGCTTCCACCATCGTGGGAAAGACGTTGTTGGTGCCGGTAGAAACCGGGACCAGTGGAATATCGCCGCTTTTCTTGGCCACGTCACGGTTGGTGCCGTCTCCGCCGAGGGTAACGATGCATGCCACGTCCTGTTCACCCATCAGTTCCGCAGCCCGCGTGGAATCCCCACTGGTATAGCTAATCGGCATATCGAGTACGCTGAACCTGGCGTTCAGCTTTTCTCTGCCGATACCGTCTACGGCCCGCGCGCCGAGGCCGTAGTAATCGGGCATGACCAGGATTTCATCAACCCCGATGGCGTCAACGCCCATAATAATCCGGCGCAGCTGATTGGTCTTTTCGTTGTTGTCCATTATGCTGGCGTAGCCGACCAGCCGTCTGATATCCTTGCCGGAAGCCGGATTAGCAATTATACCTACTTTGCTTACCACACAACCTTACCAGTGTAATCCGCTTATTTTATTAAATGGCAGTTTACGCAGCTGGGCATCGACTTGCCCGCAAGTGCCGCAATAACGTTTTCCGCTGCCATCATGTCCATCTTCACCCGTGACAGTGCCGAGGCGCCGGCGATGTGTGGGGCGATGATGATGTTGTCTAGCGTAAGCAGCGGGTCATCGGGCTCTATGGGCTCAACCTCGGTGACATCGATTGCCGCAGCGTGTATCTTTTTGCTCTTCAGAGCTTCGTACAGTGCCTTCGGGTCGACCAGCCCTCCCCGGGCGGTGTTGACCAGTATCGCCGTTGGTTTCATGGCGGCAAATTCCCTGGCACCAATCAGGTGTCTGGTCTCATTGTTCAGCGGCACGTGGATGGTGACGTAGTCGGCCATGCCCAGCATTTTATGCAGGTCGGGGATATACTCAACACCGAGCTCTTTCTCAAGCGGGCTGCGCACGATGTCGTGGTAGAGAATTTTCATATCGAAGCCGCGCGCCCGCCGGGCAACTTTGGCGCCTATCCTGCCCATCCCGACGATGCCCAGTGTTTGCTCGTAAACGTCATGGCCGAGGTACGGGCTCTCCATGGGGCCGAAGCTCTGCCAGTCCCCGTTCATGGTTGTGTTGACCGCTTCCACGAGCTGTCGTGCCGAGGCCAGCAGCAGGGCGATGGCAAAATCGGCGGTGCTGTCGTCAACGCCGCGGGGCGCGTTGCTTACCCGGACACCTCTCCGGGCGCACTCTTTGGCATCTATCAGGTCAAAGCCGATGGCACGTTGGGCGATTACCTTTACTTTTGGCGCGTGGTCCAGATACTCACTGTCTACCTTATCCTGCCAGACAACTAAGCCGTCGGCATCAGCAATGTTTCGGAAAAGCTCCTCGCGGCTCAGCGCTTCTTCTCCTTGCCAGGCACCAACCTCGGCATGCTGCTTGAGCAAATCAACGGCCTCCGGACTGATCCTCCGGGTAATAAAGACCTTGGGCATTATAACCTCCTGCAGTCTGATTATGATTTTACCTGAGTCCGTCAGTTTATCGAATCGGGAAATACGGGTTCTTACCCATCGTCGCCAGTGGGATGCCAACAACAAAGTCGGCGTCCATGAGCTTGACTCTGCGGCTGGCGGCGCCGATAGAAAACATCATTCGATTATCAATATTTAACTCACTGGCGGTTTTAACCGCTGAGCCAAGAGCGATGCCCAGGTCGATGCTCTGCATATGGCACATCGGGCCGCGCATCATGCCCTGGTCTTTCTTTTTCGCCTTTGCCATGCCCGGGCAGTCAATGCCACAGGCGCCGCAGTTCAGTGGCGATTCAATGCTTTTGGGCTCACCGGTTACGCCGATGAGCAGCACCGCTGTTGACTTTCTGACATCATTGGCGTTTCGCTGGAAGAAGTCGAGTCTTTTCGGGTCCTCACGGAAGGCTGCCTCCATGGCTGTGGCCAGCTTTTCCAGTTCCTCCCGTTTATTAAGGATGAGCGTTTTAATTGAGTCAAGGCCCCTGCCTTTGGGGGCGGTGCGGGCACTGACCGCCATCAGTTTGGCGGCAGTCAGAATTCCATCCTTTTCCGCTTCGTTTGAATCTATCGACATCGCTAATAATCTCCCTCCGGTATACTTTCCACGTGCGCTCTATCTTACAGTTATAACATACGACTGATTAATTATTGACCTCCAAGATAATTCCACCTGACGGGATTGGTTGCTTTCAAAAAAGGGCATATCTCTTTCAGAAAAGCCCTGTCTTCGCCATCTCTGTTCACTCGTCCCAGCGGCCCATATCCGCAATTGCCTGGTGAAGGACATCCACCGCGTGTTCGGCGTTGCTCAGGTCGGCCACCTCGGTCGGGGAGTGGCTGTACCTGCGGGCCGCCACAAACATGAAAGTCGACTCAATATCCGGGTTTACCTCGTACGCAATATTATGGTCGGACCAGATGCCGGTACTAACGTCAACGTGGAACGGAATATCCAGTTTTTTAGCCGCGTCTATCAACAGCCGGTTCAGACGGGGGCTGGCGAAATTGACCGTGGCGGGGTAGGGGGTCGCAGGCTGGGTGAAGGCGAGCCGGCGCACGCCCAGTCCGGTGCGCATCGGGACCGTGCGCTGGATATCAGGTTTGGCATCCTGGGCGAAGCCGGTGTCCAGGGCAATGAACCAGTCGGGCGTTACCTGCCGTAGAAAATGCCTGACGCCAAAGCTGCCTATCTCCTCCTGAACCGAGCCAACGAAATAGATGTCATGCTTTGGGGGCCTGGTAAGTTTTCGGGCTAGCTCGACGAGGACGGCGCAGCCCACCCGGTCATCAATGGATTGACTCGCCAGTATCGTTTTGTTGTCGTCAAGCCAGCGCGGTGGACAGTCATAGACAATGGGGTCACCCACCGAGACGAACTCCTGCCGGTCGCCAACGTCTATCCACAGGGCGCCGGTTTCACGGCTGCCAACGGTGCTGCTGGCGCAGACAACGCCGGGGACATCCCGCTCGGCACCGAGTATGAGCACCGGGGTACCGGGCAGATTGCCAAAGTCAATCCAGCCTATCTTGTCAAACCAGACAAACTCATCGACCTTCATCACCACCATGCTGACCTGGTCCAGGTGTGCGACCAGCGCCAGCGAATGTTTTCCCTCCGTCCCTTTCTTCCTGGCGATGAGATTACCTATCTTATCAATGTAAATCTCATCAACGTGGTCTTTGAGCAGCTCCTGGAGCCGATTAGCTACCCGACCTTCAAAGCCGATGGGACCGGGAATCTGAACCAGTTCATAGACCAAATCGTTAATCATGCCCAAACTCTTTTCTAATAATTAATATTAAATTGACTATCAAATAAAAATCATAGCATTGCCCTTTGAGGTGTGTCAAACCTGTTGGCCTCTCTATTAGCCTCAATAAACAAGTTTAATGCGTAGCTGTATTTATGTTATACTTTGCCTTGGGCCAGCGTAGCTCAGGGGTAGAGCAGCGGTTTCGTAAACCGCTGGTCGACAGTTCGAATCTGTCCGCTGGCTCGGTGATTTTGGGGGGATGGAAAGAGAATGACCGGCTTGCTCTTCGGAACGGCGGGAGCTCCGCATAATACCTGGCCGCCATCAACCGTTGGTGGCATTGAGCGTATTGCGGAGCTGGGGCTGGGCTGCATGGAGATTGAATTTGTGCGGGGAGTGAAGATGGGGGAGACGGCAGCCCGACTGGTTGGCGAGACGGCGGTTCGGACCGGGGTGAGGTTGTCGGCGCACGCTCCTTATTATATCAACCTGAATTCGCAGGATATCGAAAAAGTAAGGGCCAGCCAGGATCGTATTTTGCAGACAGCGCGCATCGCGGCTCTCTGCCATGCGGAAAGCGTGGTTTTTCATCCCGCATTTTACATGGGACAGCCGTCGGAAACCGTATATGAGACGGTGAAGCAATATCTTGGTGAAGTACTGAACCAGCTTGAGCGCGAGAAGATTCAGATATGTATCAGGCCGGAAGTAACCGGGAAAAGCAGCCAGTTTGGCACCATTGAGGAGCTGGTGAACCTCAGTGCCGAACTTAAAGGGGTATCACCCTGCCTCGACTTCTCTCACTGGCACGCCCGTACCGGGAAATTCAATTCCTATTCCGAATTTGAGACCGTCCTGCTCCAGTTGAGGCAGCGGCTGGGAGATGAGGCACTGGAAAACATGCATATTCACGTTTCCGGTATTAACTACGGTCAAAAGGGCGAACTTAACCACCTCGATCTGGAAGAGTCTGATTTCAAGTATACCGAACTGCTCGGCGTGCTGAAGGATTACAACGTCAAAGGTATGCTAATATGTGAAAGCCCGAATCTTGAGGAAGATGCACTGCGGCTGCAGGCGGCCTATAGTGGCCTGTAATTGCCAGCAGCTAAAAGCGTTATGGCATATGGTATATTGTGGTATAATAGAACGGTTCAACAGAGCTAATGTCAGGAGTGAAGCGTGAAACCTAACTGGAAAAGGAGCGGCTTGATTTACATCGCCATCCTGTTGGCGGCGGTGGCGTTGTTCTCCTATCTGCTACCATCGGCGAACAAGCCTGAGGAAGTGCCCCTCAGCGAGGTAATCGCCATGTCGCAGAGCAAGAAAATCACCGAGATAACGGTGGAGGAAGACCTGCTGCTTATCACCACGTCTGACGGTACCGAGCTGCGGGCATTCAAGGAAAGCAACGCCAGCATCTATGAAATTGAGGGGCTGAACCTTGAAGGTATCGTGGTGAACATCAAAGGGTCATCAGGCATCAACTGGGGCAGCCTGATGTTGAATTTCCTGCCGCTCATTATCTTTGGCGGTCTGCTGTTCTTCCTTTTCCGCCAGGCAAGAGGGGCAAATAACCAGGCAATGAGTTTTGGTCGGAGCCGCGCCCGCCTCTTCCCGGCTAACCGGCCCACGGTAACCTTTGGCGATGTGGCCGGCGTGGAAGAAGCCAAGCAGGAACTGCTGGAAGTGGTGGAATTCCTTAAATCGAGGGAAAAGTTCCAGGCGCTGGGTGCGCGTATCCCGAAAGGGGTATTGCTCGTCGGGCCTCCGGGTACGGGCAAGACACTGATGGCAAGAGCGGTAGCTGGCGAAGCTGATGTGCCGTTCTTCTCCATTAGCGGCAGTGAATTCGTGGAGATGTTTGTCGGCGTTGGCGCTTCAAGGGTACGCGACCTCTTTGACCAGGCGAAGCGCAATGCGCCCTGTATCATCTTCATTGATGAGATTGACGCGGTGGGACGACACCGCGGTTCAGGACTGGGTGGCAGTCATGACGAGAGGGAGCAGACCCTCAACCAGATTTTAGTGGAGATGGACGGCTTTGATACCAGTACCAGCGTGATTGTCATGGCGGCTTCCAACCGACCGGACATTCTTGACCCGGCGCTGCTGAGGCCCGGTCGTTTTGACCGCAGGGTGATTTTGGACCGCCCGGATATTAATGGTCGGGTCGCTATTCTCAAAGTCCACGCCGAGGGAAAGCCGCTGGATAAAAATGTTGACCTGGAAGTCCTGGCCAAGGGTACGGTGGGCTTAAGTGGTGCTGACCTGGCCAATCTGGTCAATGAGGCCGCTATTCTGGCAGCCAGACGTAATAAGAATGCTATCGGTATGCAGGAATTTGAAGAATCAGTAGACCGGGTGATTGCCGGGCCGGAAAGGAAGAGCCGCAAGATAAGCCCGAAGGAGAAAGAGATCACTGCCTATCATGAAGCTGGACACGCTCTGGTTGCTCGAATGCTGCCCAATGCCGACCCGGTGCACAAGATTTCCATTGTAGCCCGAGGCATGTCGCTCGGTCATACTCGCCAGTTGCCCATTGAGGATAGATATCTAGTGACAAGAGCCCAGATAAAAGATAGGATAGCTACTCTTCTTGGTGGGCGTACCGCTGAAGAGGTAATTTTTAATGAGGTTACAACTGGTGCTGCGGAGGACATCGAGCAGGCTACCAAGATAGCCCGGGCGATGGTCACCAGCTTCGGCATGAGTGATAAGCTGGGGCCGCGTACTTTCGGGCGCAAGGAGGAGATGGTCTTCCTCGGTCGTGAAATTTCAGAGCAGAGGGATTACAGCGATAAGATAGCCGAGCAAATTGATGAAGAGGTTCATAGCCTTATCGAGGAAGCCCAGAAGACCGCACGGGACATCCTGACCAAACACAATGACAGGTTGGTGCAGATTGCGGAGCAGCTCATAGCTCGCGAGACTCTGGAAGGCGAGGAGCTGGGGAACCTGCTGAGTGAAACGGCTCCGAAACCATCGAAGAAGGCCAAACTGGAACCGAAACTGGTTCCGGTCGAGCCAGTCAGCGAAGCCGAGCCGGTGACCAGACCCCAGAAGGCGCCCATAGTACCCCGGCTGGTCCCGAAACAAACACCGGCGGCACCTGACTAAAACTGGTAAAATGATGATAGAGAGGGGGCGGTGCCCCCTCTTTTTTTATACTTAACGTATGATTATGAGCTATAATTCGCAGGGAGTATAGATGATTAAAATTACCGAAGTGCCTATTTCCCCGGAATCCGTGGTAAATGAGGTCAAGGCCCACAGCAGCGGTTGCGTCGTTACCTATGTGGGCCTGATTCGCGACCATTCCCGCGGCAAGCAGGTTCAGTCCGTAACCTATGAGGACGCTTCCGGGAAAGCGGAGAAAAAGCTGCGCGAAATCGCTGACGAAATCAAGCGGAAGTGGCCGGTGGACAACGTTGCCATTTACCACCGTGTCGGCAGGCTGAATGTCGGTGATATCAACCTGGTCGTAGCCATAGCGGCCCCACACCGAACGGAGGGATTTGCCGCCTGTCAGTTTGCCATTGACCAGTTCAAGCGGGAGCTACCAACGAGCAAAAAAGAGACCTATCTCGACGGCAGCGTCTGGGAAGGGGAGTAAAGGTGGCGGCTCCTATTTTTTTCGGGCCACGACGTACTTGGCCAGTTCAAACAGGGCTTCTCGACTGCTGTTCTCCGGCAGTTCGTTGAGGTCCTGGCAGGCGCGGGCGCTGTATTCCGAAGCCACGATGTAACACTCATCCACTATCGGTGAATTGCGTATCATCTCTATTGCCTGCTTGATGTTATCCTGGTCGTCTCGGTTCTCAAAGCGCCTTTTCACCGGATTATCTTCAGGGTAGCGTTCCAGCAGCAGCATTGCCGGCAGGGTAAGAGTCCCCTGTGTCAAATCCGAGCCAACCGGCTTGCCCAGTTCTTCCTCGGTGCCGATAAAATCCAGGATATCGTCCACAATCTGAAAGGCGATGCCCAGGTGATGTCCGTAGTCTCCGAGCGTTTTGACTGATTTCTCCGGTGCTTCGCTCAGGATGGCTCCTGACGAGGTGGACAGGGAGAAGAGAGAGGCGGTTTTGCCGGATATTTTCTTGAAGTACTGCTCCCGGGTCTGTTTCAGGTTGTAGGCGCTGAAGAACTGGTTCAACTCACCGCTGGAGATGGTGGCCAGCGTCTGCGAGAAGAGCTTGATGACCCGCGGGTTGTGGGTGTCCGCGACGAATTCGCCGGCCTTGGCGAAAAGGTAATCGCCGAGGAGTATGGCCGGTTCCTCGCCCCAGAGCTTGTAAATGGTCGCCCTGCCGCGCCGCGAAACCGACTTGTCAATGGCGTCGTCATGGATAAGGGTAGCCGTGTGCATGAGTTCAACAGAGCCGGCCATGGGCATGAGATATTGCAGGTTATACTGGTAAAATTTGCCCGACAGCAGCGTCAGCGCCGGCCGAATGCCTTTCCCTCCGCCACCCACCACGTAGTCCAGCTGTTCGGAAAGCCAGGGGAAGTCAACTTTGATAATCGACCTCAGGTATTCTTTTACCTGGGCCAGGTCATCCTGTATGGACTGGTATATTCCGTTGAGCTCCACAAGGCTCCTTTCTCACCTATAATGGTGGTTCCCCGAGTTTTTTGGTTTCTTCCTCCACCAGGCTGTCGTCAAGTTTGGAGAACAGGGGTTGAGGTGGTAGTAATTTCTGCCCTGGCGGTAACTCCTGCCACTTCCAGCCATGAGATTCAACCCTCCCCGTAAAGCCCAGGTACTCGTGCAGCTTCTGGGAGCTGAAAGGCAGGAAGGGGTAGAGCATCGTTTTCAGCTGTGCAATTACCTGAAGAGTCACGTATAGAGAATTGGCGGCCGCCTGTCGGTTCTCTTTAATGGCTTTCCAGGGGGATTTACCATCCAGATAGCGGTTTGCCTCCTGCGCCAGTGCCATCGTTGTCCTGACGGCTTCGCGGAAGTGGCAGCCATAGAGCAGCCCGTCTACCGTCTCCAGCGTCTTTTCGGCTACGGAAAGAATCTTATTATCCTGGGCATCGAGTTCATCAGGCTCCGGCACGCTCTCGTCGAAGTTGCGGTAGACAAAGGTGAGCACACGGTGCACCAGGTTGCCGTAGGTGGCCACCAGCTCGTCGTTGTTGCGGCGCACGAACTCGTGCCAGGAGAAATCGGTGTCGGATGTCTCCGGCATATTGATGGAGAGAAGGTAGCGCAGGGGGTCGGGGTCATAGCGGTCGAGGTAGTCGAGCAGCCAGACAGCCCAGTTTTTGCTCGTGGACAGCTTCCTGCCTTCAATGGTCAGGAATTCATTCGCCGGAACGTCATAGGGGAGGTTCAGGTTGTCCCCGTAGCCCATCAGCATCGCCGGCCAGATGAGGGTATGAAAGGGGATGTTGTCCTTACCGATGAAATAGTAGCTCCTGGCATCGCTGTTCTGCCAGAACTCGCGCCATTTTTCGCCATCGCCGTGTAAAGCCGCCCATTCCTTGGCGGCAGACAGGTAGCCGATGACGGCCTCAAACCAGACATAGATACGCTTGCCTTCAAAGCCGTCCATGGGCACAGGCACCCCCCAGTCTATATCACGGGTGATTGCCCGGTCTTTCAGCCCTTCCTCGAGGTAACGCGTGGAAAAATTGAGCACGTTTGGTCTCCAGTGTTTCTGTTTTTTTATCCACTTCAGCAGCCGGTCATTGAATTCAGACAGCTTCAGGAAGAAATGCTCGGTGTCCCGGAAAGCTGGAGTAGTTCCGCAGAGGCGACATTGCGGCTCAATGAGTTCGGCGGGACTCAGCTGTTTCCCGCATGCCTCGCACTGGTCGCCGCGCGCGCCGGGAGAGCTGCAGTGCGGGCATGTCCCTTCGATGTAGCGGTCGGCGAGAAAGCGCTGACAGTTGGGGCAGTAGGCTTGCGAAAGCGTATCTTTAAAAATATACCCGCGGTCGAGCAGGGTAAGAAATATGTCCTGGGTGACGCGGGCGTGGTTTTCCGTACCGGTGGTGGTGAAGAGGTCAAATGAGATGCCGAGTTTCTGCCACGACTCAAGGAACTGCTGGTGATATCTGGCGGCAATTTCACCCGGACTTTTACCTTCCTGCTCGGCCTTGATGGTGATTGGTGTACCGTGCTGGTCCGAGCCTGAGACCATCAGCACCTCATTTCCTTTGGTGCGGTGATAGCGGGCAAATATGTCCGGAGGCAGGTAGGCGCCGGCAATCTGCCCCAGATGCAGTCCCCCGTTAGCGTATGGCCAGGCAACGGCGATAAAGATTTTCTCGCTCATCAGGCAATCTCATTCCTGTTCTGGAATGCCAGACTCAAGGAACGTCAGTATCTGTTCCCCTTTTTCCATTTTGTGCCGGGCGTAACCCTTCTTCAGGCAGCATTCAATGCAGTACCGCCTTGTCTCCCCTTCCTCATCTTCGACGCCGTCTTTTTCGTCGACGACAAGATATCGCTCAGGATGGGGGATGGTGCGCTGGCACTCATCACATTTTACTTCCCCTAACGAAATGCTCCCACGACGCATGGCTCAACTCCTCTCCAGACTATGACAGGGATTCCGGTTTTCATCCGAGACCTTATTTATTTTAAGAAAAGTCCGATATAATTCACGGCGAGAGATGCCGGTCTCCCCGGCCACCCTGACGATAGCTTCCTTCGTTTTGACTCCACTTTGATACATATCACATAGCCGTTGCTCAATATCCTTATTCGGTATCTGGTGTTCTTCTTCCTTTTTACCTTCAATAACCAGGGTAAATTCGCCTCTGGGTTCGGTGAAGCGGGCGATAGCCTGGCCTGTAGTTCCCCGGAACACTTCTTCGTGCAGTTTGGTAAGCTCGCGGCATACCGCGAGTTGCCGGTCGCCAAGTAGCAGTTGCAGGTCATTGAGTGTCGGCTGCAGCCGGTGCGGGGCTTCCAGGATGACAAGGGTTTCCGTTTCCTGAGCCACTGATTTCAATGCTTGCTTTCGGGCGCTGGCCCTGCGGGGAAGAAAACCGAGGTAGAGAAAACGGTCGGTGGGAAGTCCGGAGACCACCAGTGCCGTGATGACTGCTGACGGGCCGGGCACGGGGACAACCGGAATACCGGCGCGGGTCGCCGCCCTGATAAGTTCATAGCCGGGGTCGGATACTCCCGGCATTCCAGCCTCGGAAACCAGAGCTACATCATCTTCCTTCAAGTGATTTAAAATGTAATCAAGTTTAATCTTTTTATTGTGTTCGTGATAGCTGGTCGTCGGCGTTTGAATACTGTAGGCGTTCAACAGCCGTTTTGTTTTGCGTGTATCCTCGGCGGCGATGAGCTTGACTTCACGCAGAATGCGCAGGGCACGCAGAGTTATGTCTTCCAGATTGCCGATAGGAGTTGCCACCACGTATAAATTAGGCATGAATGCTCAATTTCCCCAACGTAATGTATTATAGCCTACGCTTCATACCCTGTCTAGCTTGGTCATAGCGGGTGAAATTTCTTGACTTGCCACCTGGGTTTTGCTATATTCTAATTCAAATGGTGCCAAAAAAGATGGAATCCCCCCAGTACAAACAACTGCGACGTGCCTATGGCTTTGATGAAGTGGCCATTGTCCCCGGGGACGTAACGGTTAATCCCGACCAGACCGATATCGACTTAACCATCGAAGATTATACGTTCTCCCTGCCCATTATTGCCTCGGCCATGGACGCGGTGACCGATGTCGACTTCGCCGTGGCGATGAGCAAAATGGGCGGCCTGGCCGTTCTCCATCTCGAAGGAGTGCAGACGCGTTATAAGAAACCGGACGAGGTACTGGCCAGAATCGCGCAGGCACCACCGTCCGAGGTGACCGGGCTGATGCAGGAAATCTATGCCGAGCCAATCAAGGAAAACCTCGTCGGTGAACGGGTTCAGGAAATCAAGAAAAAGGGCGGGACGTGTGCTGTTTCACTAACGCCGGCCAACACCAAGCGCTTTGCCCCGATTATAACTGAAGCCGGCGCGGATATGCTTTTTGTGCAGTCTACCGTGACCACGGCACGCCACGTTTCGAAGAGCTACCGTGGCCTGATTTTCTCCGAACTGCGTGATATGGTTTCTTTACCGGTGGTGGTTGGCAACTGCGTCAGTTTCAGCGCCTGTCTGGAGATAATGCAGGCCGGCGTTTCGGCGGTGTTAGTTGGCGTTGGCCCGGGTGCCGCCTGCACCACCAGGGAGGTTCTCGGCATCGGTGTCCCTCAGGTGACAGCGACAATCGACTGTGCCGCCGCCAGAGATGAATATTATCGCGAGACAGGCCGGTACGTGCCGATAATCACGGATGGCGGTTTTCGTAAAGGTGGCGATGTCTGCAAGGCGCTGGTGGCCGGTGCGGATGCCGTGATGCTGGGCTCCATTTTTGCCCAGGCGAAAGAGGCGCCGGGACGGGGCTATCACTGGGGTATGGCCCATCCCCATCCGGCACTGCCCCGGGGGACTCGAATTAAGGTTGGCACCACCGGCACCCTGAAGCAGATTCTCTTCGGCCCGACGTCGGTAACCGATGGCAGCCAGAATATCGTCGGGGCTATCCGCACCGCGATGGGTGTCTGCGGGGTAACCACCATTCGAGAAATGCACCAGGCGGAGATGGTAATTGCGCCGGCGATTACCACCGAAGGCAAGTCCTGGCAGAAAGCCCAGTCCGGTTCCTGAAGGCGACTCGAAGAGGGGATTACTCTTCTTCCTCTTCTTCTACATCCGGTATGGCAGCGGTCGTTTCCTCACCGGTGTGCGGTAACAAGGCGGCCACTTTTTTTCGTGGTCGAGCGGTGAAGTCCGACTTATCGATTATCTGACGCAGTCCCTTCAGTTTTTCCGCCTGTTTTGCCGTTTTCACCGGAATGACTACCCCATTTACTCCTGTATCCCACAGCGCTTTGAGTTCAGCGCGGCTAACCGATGCCGGTACCGTCAGGAGCAGGGGTTTGGACAAAAGGTCGGCAAAGCGCTGGCAGAGCATGAGCTGATGCCAGGTAACGGCGGATTTTTCTCCTTCGCCATCAGCGAGCAGCACCGCGTCTACCGGCAGTTCGTTTATCGTTCTTATCAGGCCTTCGCTCAGTGACGACTCTACGAGCAACATTTTGCCCGCCTTCTCGATGCCGGGAAGGTCAGACTCTGAATCCAGAGGCATGATGAAAAAGTCGGCACCCGCCTTGATTGAGGCTGTTATCGGCTGGCGACTTTTCTCTTCCAGCCACAGCCCCCAGACCGTGTCGGGCAATGACCGGGCTATATCCGTTACTGCCTTTTGGCTGGTGCCGGCCAGGGCAATGATGGCAGCATCGACGCTGGAAACGTAATCAGCCAGCTGGGCTATATCAGCCGCCGGCTCGATTCTGGCAATAAGCGTCATTTTTGGCTTTGCCGGGGCTGGTTGGATTACCCTGAATCCCATCGGCGATGAAACGGTTTCCGCGGTCTGGACCAGTCTATCAATCAGCTTGCTCACGCCGCCTCCCAGTGTCGGTAAAATAATCAACCTGTCGGCTGACTCTGGATTAGTATAGCACAATGCCGGCTGCCTCAAAAAATCGACGCTATCGGGTAAAGGATTTTAACAGGGTTTCAATGGTTCTTTTATGGAGAATTAACCGTACGACTTTATAATGAAAACAGAAGTCGAAAAGCAGGTTTGATAAAGGGCGGTAGTGAAATGATAAATTCGGTAGTCAGGCTTAAGGATGATACAGTCATGGTCTTCGATGACCGGGGAGGGCAGTTGCCTGCCTACCAGGGTCATTATGACGACGTCAGGGAGAAAATTCTCAGGGATGCTCCTCCCAACGCCGTATTTCTCCACTGGTTTGGTAGCAAGAACGTCCCGGAAGCTGTAAGCAGAGAGGAATGGTAGTTAGTGAGTCATTACCAGCGGGTAAACAAAATGCTGACTACCGGAGATGTCGCTCGTATATTCAATGTCCATCCCAGTACGGTAAGGCGCTGGCATGCCCGGAAGCTACTGAAGAGTTATCGTATTGGCCCGCGGGCGGAGCGCCGGTATCGACGGGAGGACGTGGCGCTTTTCCACAGCAGGAGATTTACGCCGATGCTATCAAGAAGCGGCTCTGTGCGACCACTTTAAATAGCTTATTCTCGAATGGTGTGTCGCTGACCGCACCAGAATCATCGTCTTCTTAAGGCAACGGCAGCCAGCAGCTAACCCGTACTAAATAATATATAAGGCTGCCTCGCGTGTCTTAATCGTCCTCATATAAACTGCCCCTTCCGTGCTTGATATACGGTTTTCCCCCTGGACAGTATTTGGACGTAATATTCGCCAAATGGCAAATAATGCTATTAAAAAGAGCATTATATACGGAATTGAAACGTGACTATTGACATTAATAGTATAATTACTATACAATTGGCACATCGACAAAGAGGAACGTGACACTTGAGATGGGAATTTATGTTACCGAGCACCAGGAGGTTGTACTCGATGTTCTCCTCGAAAAGGTGTATCGGGACAGCGGTTATGATTTCCGCGATTACAGACGCGGCACCGTGACACGCCGTCTGGAAAGAAGAATGCTGGCCACGGGCGTAAACACGTATATTGACTACATGCGCTTTCTGGACTCGCATCCTGAGGAGTACGACCGGTTTGCCGATTACGTGACCATAAAGGTCAGCAGCTTTTTCCGCAGTCCGTATGCTTATCGGCAGATGGCAGCGCTGGTGCTCCCGGAAATAATACAGCGCAAAAAGCGACGGAGAGATTACGGCTTGCGGTTCTGGAGCGCTGGCTGTGCCCATGGGGAGGAGGCGTATTCACTGGCCATCATGCTGGCTGATTTCCTGGGGGAAGACCGCGCGCACTATGATATTACAGTTTACGCCTCTGATATTGCCCATCTCGATTTAAATGAATTGCGTTCCGGCATTTACCCTGCCTCAGACGTGGAAAGCCTGCCCCGTTCCATTCTGGACAGGTATTTTCTACCAGAAGGGGATAACTATAAAGTAGGGGCAGATATCAGGCAGATGGTCAAGTTTTTTCATTTCGACCTTACTTCGGCGGATGGACTGCCGTTGCCGGGGATGGACTGCATATTCTGTTGCAACGTTTTGATTTACTTTCAAAGGCAGCTTCAGGGGAGGGTGCTCGACCAGCTTTATAATTCACTGGCCGTGCCCGGGTATCTTGTTCTCGGTGAAGTAGAGACGCCGCCGACCGCCCTGCTGGAGAAACTGGAATGCCTGGACAGCAAGGCGAAGATATATAAGAAGGTCAGGACTTAATTAAGAGTACAGCGGAGGTTTTAGTCCCGCTTAGAATTATTCAGGAGGTAAGAAATGGGCGAGCTTGAGAAAGCGGGGGCTTATAGTGAAGCGTTACTTAAGAGTATGCCTGACGGAATAGGTGTGCTTGATCTCGAGGGAAAGGTAGTTGATGTCAATGAGCCTCTTCTACAAATGATGGGCTGAAGGAGAGAGGAGATTTTGGGGTTGCCGCGTATACAAGTACTTGGCCCGATGGTTGAGCCAGCGGAG
>JBARQF010000217.1:0-7455 GCA_049643605.1 Dehalococcoidales bacterium | reverse complement strand
ACAGGTTTGCAGGCGGCAGACCCCTACCACAATACCAGGAAGCTTATCCATCTGAAAGGGAATATACTTGCTGTCGGATGCAAAGAGTTCGAGCCGGCAGGAGACCCGCATTCGGGGAAGGCAGTCTATGACCTGTCTCAAGTGGAGCATATCTATGTATTCGGAGCAGGCAAAGGAGTCCAGAGAGTAGCGCAGGCTATCGAAGATACGCTTGGAGAGAGAATAACAGGCGGGCATGTCATCGATAAGAAGGGCCACCCGGTTCACCTCCAGAGAATAGGCGTCACCCTGGGTGGACATCCGATACCGGATGAGGACTGTGTGAGAGGATGTGAGCGGATTCTTGAGATGACCAGGGGGCTCACCAGGAATGACCTGGTGTTCACCTGTGTCAGTAATGGTGTCTCGTCAACTCTAACCATGCCTGTACCCGGCGTAAGCCTGGAGGACGTGAGAAAGACAACGCATATTTTGCAGATCGAACACGGTGCACCTACCGCCGACGTAAACTCAATCCGGAATCACCTTGATATGATGAAGGGGGGAAAGATAAGCAGGTATATCTATCCGGCGCAGACGGTTCACATAGTCGCCCGCGACCCTCTCACCTATGAAGAGCTCATGTATGAAAATTACTGGCTGCAAACGCTCCCCGATTACACCACCTTCCAGCTCGCAGTTGAAAATCTGAAAAAATGGGATGCCTGGGAGGAGGTTCCCTCCTCAGTCAGGGAGTTTCTGGCAGAGGGCGACCCCAAATACGAGACGGTAAAAGCAGATGAATTCGAAAAGATGCCTTCCCGCATCTTCGGCGTGATGCCGGGATATAAATATACGGCTAAAATTCCGGCGGCGATGAAGAAAGCGGGGGAACTGGGTTTCAAACCTGTCTTGCTCACCGATGATTTATGGATCGTGGAAGCACGCCAGGCTGGTTCTCATATGGCGGCCATTTGCCGGACAATTGAGCGTACCGGTAAACCTTTCAAACCGCCCTGTGCCATATTCACCAGCGGTGAGATGGTCGTCACGGTAGGCAGTGAGAGGGGGATTGGCGGTCGAAACCAGGAGTATGCGTTATCAGCTGCCCAGGGTATAGCTGGATGTAGAAACACAGTGATAGCATCGGTGGATACTGACGGGACTGACGGACCCGGCACTCAGTTCTCCACAGGTCCTGATAGTATGCCCGGTTGTTTTGCAGGCGGTATTGTAGATGGCGAGACGGTGGCAGAAGCCGAGAAGGCTGGATTAAACATAGATGAGGGCATAAAAAGACATAACACTTCTCCCATCCTGTGGAAACTCGACAGCGGAATAGTCGCAACACCCAATATCAGCCTGGTTGATTTCACGGTAGCACTGGTAGGCCGTGAAGGATAAAAGGTGGAACTTTTACAAAAATATTTAGCTTCAATTAGTATCGTCTCAAGCCCATATTGTCATACCTATGTTTATCTAGTTATGATAGAATGCTAGGGAAAATGAGTAAGGAGATAGCATGTCCACACAATCAGAGGAACAGAAGAAGCAATGGAGCATAACAGGCGTGGCAATACCTGCAGGACTCTTTATCGGCATGGGTATTGGTTTTTTAATAGGTAATATTACTGCAGGAATCTTCCTTGGTCTTGGTGGTGGTTTTCTCGTCATGTTGATTGGCATGTTGATTCTGCAGTTTAAAAAATGAAGCCCTCCCTGGAGATTGGAGGTATCTATAAATGAGAAAAGACAGATTCATCGTTGGAATCCTCTGCTTAGCATTGGCAGCTTGGATTTTGTTGGTTGGAAAAACCGGTGGAACAGTAGCCCCAGCAATAGTCATTGCTGTGCTGGGTATATGGGGTGTTGCAACAGCCAGGAAGAAATAAGCGTAATCAACTTCTTTAACTTTAACACAGATATTTTTATCCCTATGCCCCCAAAGTATGCTTAATTTTTATTATGGGTGAACATATACCCTTATGTTTGTCCAGTGGGCTTTAATGAGCTTTAGTGCGATATAGGCCGTGCAGGTCGCGAATCGGCGATACCCTGATTCAGAGCCAGGTGCTCACAGGCGCGCTGGGAGCTCCCGTTAGCTTGAAGGAATATAATCGCCTGTGGGAAAAAGCGCCCATTCGGATTCGGTTTGAATCCTGTACTCCTTTATGCTATTGTAGCAATTAATTTGTGTTGGCCCGGAACATGCGGGCTGAGCTAAACCGCCCATAAAATAATCGCTGATTTTGATATAACCGGAATCGAATTCCTGCATTAAAAATTTTTAAAAGGAGGCCATCTATGGAAGACTTCGAGATTGTTGATATGCACGTTCACCTTTGTCGAACGGAGGAGGAGGAGAGGACTTATTTTCCACTGCCGGGGCGCAGGGAGCGGGACCGTTGGTCGACTCCAGAACGAAGAATCGAATATATGGATATGAACAACATCACCGCGACGGCCTTTATGATTCTCGTACCCCGCCAGCAGCGGGGGCCTTTATATGAAAAAGCAAAGCTGGGGGAGCTTCCTGAAGCGCAGCGCCGGAAGGAAAAAGAAAGAATCAGTCAGCAGATTGGACCGATAATGCGTGAAATGAACGAGTGGGGCTGTGGCGTCGGGCGCCAGTTTCCAAGACTGCTCCCTTTCATAGGTATGTCTGATGACCTGGGCAGTCCTGAAGATATGGCCGAAGAGATAGCCCTGAGGGCAAGCCAGGGCGCCAGGGGGGTGAAGATGCATCCCGGGCAGTTCTCCCATTACCCCGACGATAAGGCATTCTGGCCGATGTATGCGAAGTGCCAGGAACTGGGGATTCCTATTCTGGCCGATTCCGGTCCGTGGCCGCATTCGCACCTCGTTTTTATGGACCCCAACCCGCTGGGCTACAAGCTCGGTGAGGATGATAAAAATTATGCGGAACCCAAGAGTTGGGCGAAGGTACTCGAGGACTTCCCGAAACTGACCGTTATTCTGGCCCACCTGGGTTCGGCATGGTGGGATGAGAGAGTAGAACTCGCGCAGAAATACCCGAACATCTATTTTGACACGTCACAGGGTTTTGCTGCTCCGGACCAGCTGCCCGTTGTTGCCCGCCGGGGTCTGGCCGAGGAAGACGCGGTCAGGGTTTTCCGCAAGATAGGTATTGAAAAGATAATCTTCGGGACCGATATGCCGGGGATACTGCAGCAACCACAGCTGGAACAAATATTACGCCTGCCCCTTGATGATAAGGAAAAGCGCCAGATATTGTCGGGGAACGCCAAGCGCGTCCTGAAGATTTAAGCTTTAGCGCCGACCTCCTTATGGAGGTCGGCGATTTTGCTATCAAAAGAGCGTGGCAGGCCCGGGGCCAGTACTGCCGGCTAATATCCGGAGCCTGAACCGGGTTCTACGCCGGCATCATATAAAGCAGATACGCCCCGGTAGGGCTTCGGTGGCCTTTTCAACAGGGCGTCCTCATTGAAGTCAATCCCCAGGCCGGGACGTGTCGGCAAGTCAAAGCAGCCTTGGTTAAAGGATAGCGGCTCTTTCAATATCTCTTCATAAATAGGTAGATCCGGGTAGAAAAATTCCGTGAATAAGAAATTACGGGTCGACGCACCTATATGAATGCTGGCCGCGGTTTGCGCCGGACCATTGGGGTTATGAAGGGATATCGGAATGTAATGGGCAGAGGCCATTGCCGCCGTTTTCTTGACCTCCGATATGCCGCCTATGTGCACTACGTCCGGTTGGAAGACTGATACCGCATTTTTCTCTATCATTTCACGGGCCTCCCAGTGCGTGCATGTTCTTTCCCCGGAACAGACCGGGAAGCTAATTGAAGAGGTAACTCGGGCCAGGACGTCAACATTCTCCGGAGGTACCGGGTCCTCGAAGAAATAGGGATTATATTCCTCAAGGGCACGGGCAATCTGGATGGCCCGGTCGGCAGTGAAACGCCCATGACCTTCAACCAGTATATGCGCATCGGGACCGACGGCTTCACGCACCGTTCGGATTATTTCTTTCGGCCTGGCTATTTCCTCCGGTTCACCATACAGGTCGCTGGGCCAGAAGGGGTCGATTTTGATGTGTTTGAAGCCAAACGAGATGGCATCCCGGGCCAGTTTTCCGTAATCATCTATGCTTTTTGCTTTCGAGTACCAGCCGTTGGCGTAGGCTCTTACCGCGGGACGGCAGGCACCACCGAGAAGCTGGTAAACAGGTGCATTCAGGCTTTTCCCGAGTATATCCCAGAGAGCGATTTCCAAGGCGGCGAGGGCGCTTTCCATGACATAACACGGGTGGTACCAGGTATCACGGTATACCGTATGCCAGTGCAGCTCAATGGTACGCGGGTCCTTGCCGATAAAATAATCGGACATCCTCTTTATCGCGGCTTCAGGGGCTATATCCTCATTCATTTCCATGCTGGCCTCGCCCCACCCGTGGATGCCTTCATCGGTTTCTACTTTCGCCAGGACCCAGTTTCTCCAGGTGGCATCGACAAGAAATGTTTTAATATTGGTGATTTTCATTCTGTATCCCCCTTTGTCCCGATTCTTAACATAACGGTGATGTCTAACCAGGAATTAAAACGCGAATGTCGTAAATCTTTGTTTATGTTTTATCTTCAGGGGTCAGTATCAGGTTTCCGTATCTGTCGACTTCAGCCTGATAGCCCGGATGGATTACCGTCGTAGCGTCTTTATCCGCAACTATCGCCGGGCCCTTTATTACGTTGCCGCATGTGAGCCCGTACCTGTCGTAGGTAGGGCATTCGACGAAGCCCCCGGTTTCCGAGAAATATACCTGCCTTCTTGTCCGTAGCGCTGCATCAGGGCTTATGCCACCCTTCTTCAACTCCTTGAGCTTTGGTTTGGGTATGAGGCCGGTAGCGGATAGTTTCAGGTTGGCAACCTCCACGGGCTCTTCAGGGGCGCAATGTCCGTAAGCCCTTTCATGCTCCTTATGGAACAGGGCAACTATCTCCTCCATATCCTTTATATCTATCTCTTTGCCCGGCACCGGAATCGTCAGCTCATAGGACTGGCCAACATATCTCATATCCAGGAACTTCGAGGAAAGCATGTCCTTTTCCTTCACACCTTCCTGAATCAGCAGGTCTCTCCCCTGGGCTTCAAAGTCGCGGTATATCCCGTTCACCTTATCGAGGTCGATTTTGTCCACTCGACAAATATAAGTCATCACGTAATCATGCCTCAGGTCGGTCATAAGCAGGCCCAGGGCGGAAGTTATACCCGGATTCAAGGGAATGACCACAGTTGGAACCCTGAGCTCGCTGACAATACCGTTGACATGCACGGGCCCGGCCCCTCCGAAAGCTATCAATACATATTCACGAGGGTCGTAACCTCTCTCCACCGACACTATTCTCAAGGCCCGAATCATATTGGCGTTGGCTATCTCAACTATACCGGCCGCCGTTGTCACCGTGTCCTTTCCCAAAGCCTTTCCGCAATGCTCCTCGATAGCTTTCTCGGCGGCATTCCGGTCAAGCTTCATCTCACCGCCCAGGAAGTAGTCAGGGTCAATTCTGCCCAGGACCACATTGGCGTCGGTTACGGTGGGCAGCGTGCCACCGGTCGTGTAGCACGCCGGGCCGGGTTCGGCACCGGCACTCTGCGGGCCCACCCTCAAAGTGCCGCCGGTATCTATCCAGGCGATGCTCCCCCCTCCGGCGCCTATCTCAACAAGGTCGATGACGGGGGTTTGCAGCGGGTAGCCTGAACCTTTCCTGCCACGAGCATCAGGGGGCATAGCCGCGCTTCCTACCTCGTAGTTCGCCGCGAGCTTCGGTCGGCCACGCTCCACGAGACCGGCTTTAGCCGTGGTACCGCCCATATCGAAGGATATCACGTTCAAATGCCCGAGCAGGGTTCCCAGGGTTGAGGCTGCGATTACCCCTGCCGCCGGACCTGATTCGACCATGGTGGCCGGCTTATCCCGGGCGACGTCGCCCGTCATCAGGCCGCCACCAGATTGCATCACGTAGAGCCCTGATTTGAAGCCCCTGGCGCTAATCTCCTTTTGAAGCTTGTCCACGTATCCGGCAACTATCGGCATAAGTACCGCGTTGATAACCGTGGTGCTGGCCCGGAAATACTCCCGGAACTCGGGGTTTATCTCTGAAGATAAAGTCAGATAAGCCTCAGGGAGCTCCTTTGCAACTATCTCGCCGGTCCTCTTTTCATGTGAAGGGTTGATGTATGAATGCAGAAAACATATAGCTACGGCTTCAACACCCTCCTTCTTAATCTGCTGTACAACCTGTCTGACCTCGTCTTCGTTCAAAGGTTCACGGACATCGCCTTCAGGCATCATCCTCTCGGTAACCTCATAGCACAGATACCTGGGAATCAGCGGTGTCGGCTTGTCGAAGAAAAGGTCATAGAGAGAGGGTCTTATCTGCCTCTGGATTTCCAGAATATCTCTAAAACCTTTGGTGGTAATAAAGGCGCTTTTAGCAACCTTATTCTCAATGATAGCGTTCGTAGCCACCGTTGTAGCGTGAACTATCTGCGCTATTTCCTCCGGGCTGACGGCAGCTTCAGAAACTACTCTTTCGATAGCGCGTAGAAAGCTTAGTGAAAGGTCCTTCGGAGTGGTTGAAACCTTTGAGGTTCGAAACTCACCTGTCGAGAGATTCATGAGAACCCCGTCGGTGAAGGTACCACCTATATCAATGCCAAGCCTGTACTGCGCCATTCTTCTAACCTCCTGTTCTCATCTGGCCTTTCTTAACCTGGATGTCTCCTGTATATCCACCGTCCAGTTCTCAGGGTTTATAACGACTCCATATACTTCGCGAGCCCTGTCCCGCGAAACCTTCTCGCATCTTACATCGTCGAGCACGGCTTCAGGGTCTCTTTCAAACGGGTCTCCGTAGCCACCGCCTCCAGGGGTCTGCATACTGACGACATCGGTGGGGCTGGTGTAGAAGGTCGACTTGGAGCCGGCATCCCTGAAGTTCTCGCCTTCGGGGTTCAGAAGGTATCTGGCTCCTCTGCCGTCCAGGCCTCCAAATATGCCCCGGGCGGGAAACTTGGCGGTATCCGCAAGTATCGTAACGTTAGCTTCATGGTCTCTGAACTGGTAATCTCTTCTTAAACCCAGACCTCCCCTGAACTTGCCGGCACCCTCGGAATCGGGGAGCAACTCATATCTCATTATAAGGACGGGATACCCGATTTCAAGCTCCTCAATGGGCGAGTTCTCTGCATTTTGCAGGGCGACCTGCACGGCATCGACTCCATCCTTGGTGGACCTGCCTCCATAGCCGCCCCCGCAGGTTTCCAGAAACACGTAGTACTCCTTGCTTCGAGGGTCGACTCCGCCGAAGGCTATGTGAAGGATGGTCTTCTTGGTCTCGGCGGGAACCCGGTCGGGCATGGCCTTTGAGAGCGCCCTGAGGACCGCTTCCACCGTTTTCTGCGCCACCTCCCATCCGCCTACCACCGCGCCGGG
>JBARQF010000216.1:0-8542 GCA_049643605.1 Dehalococcoidales bacterium | reverse complement strand
GTAATAACTTCGCCCGCTAGGTGTTCTCTGTTTCTTTTGGCGCTCGTATCACCAGCACCGGTATATTAGCCGAACGCAGTACTTTTGCAGTTATGCTGCCAAAGGTAAGCCGGCTCAGCCCCGACCTTCCGTGAGTTGACATGGCAATCAGGTCCACCTTAAGCTCGTCCGCCGTCTTGACTATTTCCTCATCTGCTTTGCCAGTGACCACTTTGGTCTTTATGCTGACGCCTTTGCTTTTCAGGCATTCGCCGGTAGTGCTCAGGTATACTTTTGCTTTTCGGGTAATGTAATCTATCTCTTTATCCGTGTAAGGCACCTGGACGCTTGCCTCCCCGGCAATCACATAGTGGGTCAACGAGGTCAATACCTGCAAGAGAATTACTTCGATCTTTACGTTTGGCGCTATCTTGGCGATAATGCGTTCAACGTGCTCCAGAGCCGCTTCACCGACTTTCGACCCATCTAAAGGGACCATAATTCTCTCAAACATCTGCCGCCTCCTCAGAGTTTACCGATTTGCTCTCTCAGTCGTTTCAACTTGTCAGTTATAGTGTATAGCTTCTGGCGCTCCTTATCAATAACTATTTTGGGTGCTTTGGCTAAAAATTCTTGGTTTTCCAGCCGGGCTTTAAGACGGTCCATCTCCGCCTGGCTCTGGTCTATCTCTTTTTGCAGACGGCCTCTTTCCGCTTCCAGGTCGAACATGCTGGACATGGGGATGATGACCTCGGCTTCCTTCAGGACCGATACCAGTGATTCCTCCCGTGAGGCACCTTCATTGCGTTGCTTCAGAAAGGTAATCGGTCTGGCCCTGGCCAGAGTCTGAATGGTTTCCGTATAGGGGTTGATGGCCGGAGTTAGCTTATCGGCAAAAATTTGCACCTCGACCCATCGGCTGCTCTCCACCCCGTGGTGAGTTCTCGCATTGCGGATGGAACGCACTATATCAATCATTGTGTCCATCACCCGTTCCGCCTCCCGGTCAAGCGCCGCTTTTTCGGCCTCGGGATAAGCGGCAATCATGACTGATTCAGCTTCCGCGCGGTCATCGGGCAGGGAACGTTTCAGGTTCTGCCAAAGCTCCTCGGTAACGAAGGGCATGTAAGGATGAAGCAGTCGCAGCGAGGTCTCCAGCACGTGGACCAGTACCGGCAGCGGCGACGGCAGCTCGTTGCCCGGGCGGAGGCGGATTTTGGCGAACTCGATATACCAGTCGCAGTACTCGCCCCAGAGAAAATCATGTATCTGACGCAGGGCTTCGCCCAGCTGGAATTCATTAATCAAGCTGCTTACATTGGCTACGGTGCGGTTTAGCCGACTCAAAATCCAGCGGTCTTCCAGCGGCAGCCGGTCCGGACTGATTTCAAGGGCGGTTGTCCCGGGTTCAATGCTGCGGACGACAAACCGGGTGGCGTTCCAGAGCTTGTTGGCGAAGTTGCGGCCGGCTTCCAGTCGTGATGATGCCAGCTTGATATCATTGCCGGGTGCCGTGCCGGTGGAGAGGGCAAAGCGCAGGGCATCGGTGCCGTACTGCTCAAGGGTATCGATGGGATTGAGCACGTTGCCCCTGACCTTGCTCATCTTCTCTCCCTTCTCATCGCGAATGAGGCCATGCAGGAATATGGTGTGGAAGGGGATATCGTCGCAGTCGGCAATGCCCATCATTATCATGCGGGCCACCCAGAAGAAGAGGATGTCATAGCCGGTCTCCATGACCGATGTCGGGTAGAAGTAGCGGAGGTCTTCGGTCTCGTCCGGCCAGCCGAGCGTGGAATGTGTCCACAGTGCCGAGCTGAACCAGGTATCGAGGACATCCGGGTCCTGCTCCAGTTTGTTCGAGCCGCACTTCGGGCAGGCTGTGGGGTCGTCCACGGAAACGGCGAGCTCATCGCAGTCCTGGCAGTACCAGACCGGGATGCGGTGCCCCCACCACAGCTGGCGGCTGATGCACCAGTCGCGGATGTTCTCCATCCAGTTGAGGTAGACCTTGGTGAAGCGCTGGGGAACGATGGTAATTCGTCCGTCATTTACGGCTTCGATAGCGGGCCTGGCCAGAGGTTCGACTTTGACAAACCACTGCTGGCTGGCGATTGGTTCAATCATCGTCTGGCAGCGGATGCAGTGCCCCACGGCGTGGGAATGCGATTCGGTTTTGATGAAAAGACCGTCTTTTTCCAGGTCTTCGATAATCGCTTTCCGGCAGGCGAAGCGGTCCAGCCCCGCGTAAGGGCCGGCGTTTTCGTTCATGGTGGCGTCGTCATTCAGGATATTGATGAACGGCAGGTCGTGGCGCTGGGCCACCTCGAAGTCGACGGGGTCGTGCGACGGGGTGATTTTCACCGCGCCCGTGCCGAACTTGGGGTCGACCGCCTCATCGGAGATAATCGGGATAACCCGCTTCACCGCGGGCAGGATAACCTTTTTACCGACCATGCCCTTGAACCGCTTGTCCTTCGGGTTTACCGCTACCGCCGTGTCGCCGAGTATCGTCTCCGGTCGGGTGGTAGCCACGGTGACAAATTCCTTATCGTTATCAGCCAGGGGGTAGCGGACATAGTACAGGTGTCCGCCGATATCCTTGTGCTCCACTTCAAGGTCGGAGATGGCGGTGGTACAGCGGGGACACCAGTTGATAATGCGCTCGCCGCGATAGATAAGCCCTCTCTCGTAGAGTCGGACAAAGGCGGTGCGCACTGCCCGGCTCGGTCCCTTGTCCAGTGTGAATACCTCCCGGTCCCAGTCGCAGGAGATGCCGAGTCGCTGGTGCTGTTGCGATATGGCGCTGCGGCAGCTGTCCGCCCATTGCCACATCCTTTCCAGGAACTTATCCCGGCCCATCTCTTGCCGGTTTATTCCCTCTGCGGCCAGCACCTTCTCCACCACCACCTGCGCGGCGATGCCGGCATGGTCTACGCCGGGCAGCCAGAGCGTCGGCTCGCCTTTCATGCGGTGCCAGCGGGTTAAAATGTCCTCCATGGTGGCGGTAAGCGCGTGGCCGAGGTGCAGCTCGCCGGTGACGTTGGGCGGGGGCATGATGATAACAAAAGGCTTTTTGTCCGGGTCTATTTTGGGCTTGAAATAGCCCTTGTCCAGCCAGAACCGGTACCATTTCTGCTCGACATTCCCCGGCTCATAAGCCTTGGGTATCTCGGGATTTCTCTGCAAATCTGTTGCCAAAACTACGTCTTCTCCAGGATTTCTGCTACCTTATCCAGTATCTTATCGGCAACCTCTCTTTTGGTCAGAAGAGGCAGGTTTTCTACTTTTCCGTTTTTATCGATGATGGTAACTTTATTGGTGTCCGCGCCGAAGCCGCTCCCGGCGGCGGTGATGTCGTTGGCGATTATCAGGTCGAGTTTCTTCTTGTCCAGCTTCTTTCTGGCGTTGGCGACCACGTCCTCGCTTTCCGCGGCGAAGCCTACCCTGATGAAATCGCCTTGCACCTCGGCGAGAATGTCCGGCGTTTTCACCAGCTCCAGCGTCATGGTATCGGCATCTTTCTTAATTTTGGATTTGGCGGTGCTCTTCGGCTGGTAATCGGCGACGGCGGCGGCCATAATCAGGGCGTCGGCTTTGCTTACCGCTTTGGCGACCGCCTCCTTCATCTGGCGGGCGGTCTGGACGTGAATGACCTCAATGCCGGCCGGGTCGGGCAGGGAGGTGGGAGCGGAAATCAACGTTACCCCGGCGCCCCTGTCCCGCGCCGCCTCCGCTAGGGCGTAGCCCATCTTGCCCGATGAACGGTTGCCGATGTGTCGCACCGGGTCAACCGGCTCCTGAGTGCCGCCGGCGGTGACCACCAGGCGCCTGCCGCCTAGGTCTCCTTTTCCTCCCAGCACCTGCCTGATGGTGTCCAGGATAACCTCGATATCGGCCAGACGCCCGTACCCCATTTTGCCGGAGGCTAGGCGACCGTACCCTGGCTCAACTATGATAAAGCCTCTTGCTTTCAGTCTATTGATATTTTCCTGAGTAATTGGGTTCTCCCACATGTTCACGTTCATCGCCGGGGCGATGATAACCGGCGCCCTGGTCGCCAGTACGATACTGGTCAACATATTATCCGTCATGCCGGCGGTTATCTTGGCGATGGTGTTGGCCGTGGCCGGGGCGACGACGACGGCATCGGCGGCTTCCGACAGGGATATATGCGTCTCATTGTATTCAGTGGGCGCCGTGAACATATCGGTGATAACCCCGGTGTGTGTCAGTGTGTGAAAGGTGAGAGGTGCTACAAATCTGGTGGCAGCCTCGGTCATGACTACTTTGACCCGGGCGCCGTCCTGTGTCAGCTTGCTCGCCAGGTCGGCTGCCTTGTAGACGGCAATGCCTCCGGGTACTCCCAGTACTACGGTTTTATCATTTAACATAATGTCTCCTCGGCAGCCCGCCGGCAACCAAATCAAGGCTGGTTCATATCGTAAATCAATCTCAACCCGATGAGTGTGATATCGTGATTCACGGTATCGATAATGCTCGTCTCGTTGGCGATGAGTTCAGCATGACCTCCGGTGGCGATTACCTTTGTCTTTTCCCCCAGCTCCCCTTGAATCCGTGAAACGATTCCCTCGACCAGCCCGATATAGCCGTATATTATGCCGGACTGCATCGCGGAGGTGGTACTGGTGCCAATAACGTTCTTGGGGTGTGTCAGCTCCACTCTGGGCAGCATGGCGGCGCGCATGAATAATGACTCGGCGGCGATGCCTATTCCCGGAGCTATGACGCCGCCCAGATAATCACCTTCCCTGGAGACGACGTCAAAGGTAGTGGCGGTGCCGAAATCAGTGATGATGGTCGGACCGCCATAAAGTCTGTGGGCGGCGGCGGTATTGACAATGCGGTCGGCGCCAACTTCGCGGGGGTTTTCCATGCGGATGCGCACTCCGGTCTTCACACCGGCACCAACCACGAACGGAGCGGTATTGAAGTACCGCCGGCACATATCTGTAAGGGTGGACAACAACGGTGGCACCACGCAGCACATAGCTATTTCCTTGATGTCTCCCAGCTTCATATTCTCGTGCTGGAGCAGGTTCATCATCAAGGCGGCGTATTCGTCAGATACGCGATGAATCCTGGTGGCCATATGCCACGTGGCCCGAAGCTCTTCTCCCTCAAAAACCCCGAGCGTAATCTCCGTGTTGCCAATATCAACTGTAAGCAGCATGGTATATATATTCTACAACAAAGTGACTATCTGTTTTTAGCCGTTTCCCGGAGATGTTTTATCACCATGGGCAGAACGGGCGGCAGGTCGGAAGCGACCATGCCGGTATCTCCGAGGATGTCTTTGACCACCTTGCCGGCGTTGCCGTGCAGATAAACACCGAGGGCCGCGGCGTCAAAGAGAGACAGGCCCTGTGCCAGGAGGCCGGCGATAGCGCCGGCGAGCACGTCACCGGTGCCCCCCGATGCCAGCCCCGGATTGGCGAAGGAACTGACGCGGCAGTCACCGTCCGGTGCGGCAACGACCGTGAAGGCTCCCTTGAGGACAATCGTTTTCTGCCATTCGCGGGCGTATTTTGTAGCTATGCTTACCCGGTCTGATTGTATTTCGGCGACGGTAAGACCGCTCATCCTTGCCATCTCGCCCGGATGCGGCGTCAGTATCGCATCGCCGGTGAGCTTATGCCACCAGTCGGGGATTTGGGCCAGAGTATTGAGCGCGTCGGCATCTAAAACAAGCGGCGGCAGGTTTTTCTGGAAAAGCAGAGTGGTGATGAATTCGCTCACCGACTCGCTCTGCCCCAGCCCGCAGCCGAGCAGCAGCACATCGTACGATTTCAGGTTCTCATTGATAAGTTCAGCCGCTTCTCCGGGTATTATACCCTGTTCTGCTTCGGGCAGTGGCAGGTAGGTTGTTTCCGTCAGCTTGGCGGCCAAAACCGGCTGCAGGCTTGATGCTGTAGCCAGAGTCACCAGGCCGGCGCCCGTGCGCAGAGCGCCGCTGCAGGCCAGGTAGGCTGCCCCGACATAGTTGATGGAACCGGCAACCGCCAGCACCCGCCCGAAGGTCCCTTTGTTGGCGTCGAGAGGGCGGTTTGGGAGCGTACCTCCCGCCCATTCGTCCGTGATTAGTTCAAGGGGGATGTCGTCGGCAAGTTCCGCTGGAATGCCGATGTCCGCGATGCTCAATGTACCGACTTTCTCTGCACCGGGGAAGCGGAAAAGACCCGATTTGGGAAAAGCCAGGGTAACGGTATAGTTGGCGGAGGGGCAGACCGGGTCCGTCTCTCCGGTATCGGCGTTGAGCCCGGAAGGCAGGTCGATGGCGATAAGCACCAGCGCCGTTTTTTTCTTTTTTAGCTGGTTGACCCTGTCCAGGACCTGTGCGAAGATACCCTCAATGGAGCGTGCTTTGCCTGTGCCAAAAAGCGCATCAATCACGCAGTCGGCTGGCGACAGCAGTTCATTGAACCGGGACAGGTCACTGTCCTGGGCGGCGTCAACGCAGGTTATGTTTCGTTGCTGCACCAGCTCGAGGTTGGCGTCATCTTCAGGCCGCCTGGCGCCCAGGTAGATGCTTACCTGAGCTCCCCAATCGTGCAGGTGGCGTGCGGTGACCAGCCCATCCCCGCCGTTATTCCCCGGTCCGACCAGGACCAGAAACTGCTTATGGCTTATCGGCTCCAGAATCCGCGCGGTCTCTTCGGCGACAGCCCGTCCGGCATTCTCCATCAGCACGTTTCCGGGCGTGCCGCGGCGAATGCATTCCCGGTCTATCTGCCGCATCTGTTCGCTGGTGACGATTTTCATGGTTAATAATCCAGTGCGCTGCTGCTTTGAAGTGTAGCAATATCGTGGGGCATGGTCAAGAGATAACAGGGTGGGGAGGCACTAAACACCTCCCCTTTGTGTTGTTCTTTAGCTTCAGGCTATTATCATGAAGCAAGCTGTTTATCGTATTCCTTCTTGCCCGCCCGGTGCATTTCCAGGTGTTCCTTCATCATATCCCTGATGGGCAGGTTATAGGGACAGCGTTCCTCGCATTCGCCGCAATCGGTGCAGTCGGCTGCTTTTTCAAACGACTCAGCGAATTTGCCGCTGTACAGGCGGACTGGCGGCAGACGTTTGGCGAGATTGGGGAACGCCATTACATCCCCGATGGGTATTCCCACCGTGCACGGCTGGCAGTAATCGCAGCGACGGCAGAATCTGGTGCCGAGCTCTTCTTTGATGCGCTCCATCTCCTGATTTTCTGCAGCCGTCATCTCTTTTGGCCCCGCGAATACGTGGGCAATCTCCTCTATTTCAGGTACTCGTTCGATGCCTGGGATGAGCACGATGTCAGGGAACTGGCGCAGGTATTTTATGGCAATCGTGGCATTGGCAATCATCCCGCCGGCCAGTGGCTTCATGGCGATAAAGCCGACATCATGCTGTCTGGCCAAGGACAGCAGCTCGTCATTGCCTTCGTAGACCATGAAGTTAAACGGGAACATAATGGTCTCAAAAAGGTCGGTCTTAATGATATCTTTGGCGACGTCAACCTGGTGGGAGGTTATGCCGATGTGCTTCACCACGCCGGCTTTTTTGGCATCTTCAATCACCGCTCGCGGGCCGTTGGGGTCGAGCATGGTTTCCAACGCCTCGGCATCGCTGACATTGTGCAGCTGATAGAGGTCGATGTAGTCCGTACCGAGCCTCTCCAGGCTCAATTTGAGGTGCTTCTCTATGTCTTCTCGGGTGCGGGCCATTGATTTTGTGGCCAGAATAATTTCTTCTCGCTTTCCCTTGATTGCCTTGCCGATTCTCTCCTCGCTGGTGGTGTAACCGTTAGCCGTATCCAGGAAGTTGATGCCCAGGTCAAGACATTTATTGACCACGGCGATAGCTTCCTCTTCGGAGACTCTCTGAATGGGAATGCCCCCGAATCCGAGCCCGGTTACCATCATCTCAGTTCTGCCCAGTCTGACCTTTTCCATGACTTTTCTAACCCTCTTTCAATTGCCGGTTTAACTCAAGAGCCTTTAGCGGCTGACTTTTTAATGATTTCAACCATTTCCCGGTAGAACTCCTCGGGTTCTTTGCCGATGGAGAGTTTTTCCATCGGGCACATAGACTCCCCATCGACTTTCTGAATGGTGGGGACGGTTCGGGTGAAATGGTATTTAATATCGTAGTTTTCCAGCGTCTGCAGAGCAAGCTCACTGCCCAGCGGGCTGAATATTTCCCGACATTCCGCCTTGACCGCGAGCAGGGCGGCGGCATTACCGATAATTTTGTCGAAGATAACCACTCCCTTGTGCTCCGAAGCAAAGCGGCCGATATATTCCATCAGGGGTAACAGGCGGTCTTTCCGGGAGGAAAAGACAAGCGAGCTATCTTCATATACCCGCAGCGTGTCGGCGCTGGCATTAAATTGGTGGAAAATACGTTGGTACATAACCCTTATTTATTGTAAATAAGTTGCCCTGCCGTTTGCAAATCAACGGCATTGTTTATGAGCGCGGCGGCTGGTTAACTAGCGGCTTATGCGCAGGCCGCCGCCCTTGAGCAGGTTTTCCACCTCACCCAGCGTTGACCAGTTGGCATC
>JBARQF010000215.1:0-3721 GCA_049643605.1 Dehalococcoidales bacterium | reverse complement strand
GATGTTACCTTCTTATTTGAAAGATTAAATCGTACTGGTATCCTGCTTACTAACATGGAGGCTTGGAAGAGTAAATACACACAAACCGATATTCTAAAAATGGTAATGGATATATCAGAGGAACATAAGAAGTATTACCACGATATAATATACACTGATGAGAATCTTCATCATTTCCTTCAGTGGGACGATATAGTTGATATTTGTCATTCTATTTCCCACGGTGATGTCTCGGGAGGTAGCAAGAAAGATTTGGGTGATTTTTTAGAACAATACGAACCTATATCTACCTCAGATGCAAATCAATTTAAAAACAGATTTCGTAAAGCGGTCAATATTCTTAAAGAAATACTGCCCAAGGAAGAGCTTGAGGCTACGATGTTTGCGAAGAGAACTCACTTTATCAGTCTGTTTATGTCTATACTCTTCATAAGCAGCAAATATTATCTGCTTGGGAATGTAGGTCAGTTAAAAACGGAATTAATACAGTTTATAAATAATCCGTCAGATGAATATAGTGAAAGTGTGCTCGGAGGTATTAGGCATAAGGTCAAGCGAATAAAACGTGTAGAGATTATCTTTAAAATTATTAAGAAGCACGCAATTGAATTAGACAAGAAGCGGTCTTTCGACCCCTCCCTGAAAGCTAAATTATGGAGTGTGCCTGGTGGGCACGAGTGCCAGATTTGTCACAAGTCTATACACAAATTTGGTGACGCTACTGTTGATCATATAATGCCTTGGGCTAAAGGTGGAAAAACTGTAGAAAATAATGCACAAATTGCGCACAAGGTTTGCAATAGAAAAAAGCGAGACGAGTGGGAGAAATATATTATCGAATAGTTCCTGCATTTAACAATAAATCCAGTTATAAGGAGTCCAAGAGGGGCGAAGCCCCTCTTCCCAATGCTTCCCCCTCCCTGACCACAGGGAGGGGGATAAAGGGGGAGGGTTACCTTATAAAATTCTAGAAAGGAAGCTATGGAATTTCGCAATCGCTGGCATGAAGAGACGGTACAGAAGCTCAGCCCATACCAGAATAGCCTGAGCAAGAAAGAGCAGAAAAAATTTCAGCTGGACCTGCTCCTGCGGGTGACCAGAAGGGTAGCTGAGTTTTACGACGAATGCGGTGAATGCCAGCTCTTTCAGCAGGAAATCACGGCCTATGTGAACGAGCTGGGCAACATGGTTCACCTGGCCGATGACGTGCGACGGAAAAAATACGGGAAGCGGCTCAAGCAAATGGTCCGGCACCTGCAGGGCCAGCATAAACTGGTTTCGAAAGGGCATTATGTTGGTATCTGGACCTCCATTGGCACCGGTATCGGGGTGGCCATCGGCGCCGGGATGGACAGTGTCGGTGGCGGCATACCAATCGGTATTGGCATCGGCGTAGCTGTCGGCATGATGCTGGACAACAAAGCGAAGAAAGAGGACAGGGTAATCTAGTCAGAGGAGTCTGTTATGGTAGAGCAAATGGTTGGCTTCTTTATCTCCTGGTTTGCCAACCCCAGTCTTGTGGGGATTGGTCTGGCTTTCGCCTTTGGCGCCATCTGGCTGGTCGGTTACTGGCCGCCGCTTTTTAAAAAACCGTGGCTCTGGGCGGTTTTGTTCATCAGCGCTGTCCTGTCTCTGGCGGCAGTCAGCTTCGTTCAGATTCCCCTCCAGTTACTGACCGGGCAGACGCTGGGGAATTTCTGGAGCCAGGAAGTGCTTATGAGGTGGATTCTACTGGCCGGGATACCCCAGGTGCTCCTCAGCGGGCTGGTTCAGGAAGGGTCAAAGCTCGTGCCAGTGGTTCTCTGGTGGCTGGGTGAGAACCGGACACTGACACCGAAAACGGGGCTGGCCATCGGAGCGGTGGCGGGATTTGGCCTGGGTGTTTTTGAGGCCGCGTGGGCGCATAACACTATTTTCGCCGCCGGTTGGAACTGGGAACTGGTGCAGACCGGGGGTTATTTGGCGCTGGCTGGCTTCTGGGAGAGGTTCTTTGCCGTAGCCTTCCATATCGCGGTATCGGGACTGGCAGGTTATGGTCTGGCGAAGGGATGGGGCTGGCAGTTCTACCTGCTGGCTGCTTTCCTGCACAGCCTGCTGAACTACGGTGCCGTGTTGTTTCACTCGGGCCTTCTGACCGTCGTTTATGTGGAAATCTATGCCGCCGTGGCCGCTGCGCTGATAACGGCCGTGGTGCTCTGGCTCCGCTGGCGAAAGAGTGAGGAAACGGATGAAGAATGAGTTGTGTTAACGGACGGGTATTGATTACCGGCGGCGCTGGCCGCGTAGGTCTCACCGTTTGCCGGGCTTTTATGGAGAACGGGTATCGGGTGCGTGTTTTTGACCTGAACACGGCGCGCAACCGAAGGGCAGTCAGGGAGCTGCCCGGGGGGGCGGAAATCTTCTGGGGAGATGTTGCCCGGAAAGAATCGGTCAGGCTGGCCATGGAATATGTTGATGCCGTCGTTCACATGGCTGCCGTTTTACCTCCTCTGGCCTACGAGAACAGGGAACTGGCTCATCGGGTGAATGTGGAAGGCACGCGCAATATCATTGAGGTAATAAAAGAGAAAGGCGGCAATTTGCCGCTGGTGTTTACGTCTTCGGCGGCGGTTTTCGGGCCTTCTCCTAAAGCCAAGAAGCCCATCAGCCCGGAGAAAAATACCCCCAATCCGCAGGGAACATACGCCGAGACCAAGTTTCAGGCCGAAAACCTGATTAAAGAGGCGGGAATTGACTGCGCTATCCTGCGCCTGACGGTAACCATGTACCTCATCTTCAGAGTGAGTGATATGAAGCGCATGCTCACCGTGCCGCTGGAGAATCGAATCGAGTTCTGCCATGCCGATGATACCGCCCGGGCGATACTCAATGCGGTGCGGGATTTCGAGCTGGTGAAGGGCAAAACACTTGTCATCAGCGGTGGTCCCGGTCAGCGTATGCTCTACAAAGACATGATTGGTGCCGTTCTCAAGGTGCTGGGATTGCCCATGCCTCCGGCAGATAAATTCACCAAAGAGCCCTACTACCTTGACTGGTATGATACCGATAACTCTCAACTGCTGTTGCAGTATCAGCGCAAAACGTTTGCCGACTACCTTGACGACTACCGACAGGAGCTTACCCGGCGTTTCTCTCCGCTCTTTCTGCCTTTTATGCGCTGCTTTGTCGGACCGTTGCTGGGCAGGATTATTGTCAGGTTAATTTAGGTTTACATCCGCTCCGGTGCGGTCATCCCCATGAGGTGCAGTGTGCGGCTCAGCACGGTTTTGGCCGCCTCAACCAGCTTGAGTCGTGCCCTGGTGAGCGCCTCGTCCTCTGAAACCACCCGGCACTGCTTGTAGAAGCTGTGAAAAACGGTGGCCAGGTCCTGGGCGTAGTAGGTGAGGTGGTGGGGCTCCAGGGTGGTGACAATCGTCTCCATTAGCTCGGGCAGCAGGAGCATCTTGCGTATGAGGGTGAGTTCGGGCTCCGTGGTCAGCAGCGAGGTATCGCCGTCACCGTAATCAATGCCCTTTTCCTGTGCCAGACGCAGGATGCTGGCGATGCGGGCATGTGCATACTGTACGTAATACACCGGGTTGTCTGCCGACTGTTTTTTGGCCAGTTCCAGGTCGAAGTCCATCTGGCTGTCGGCGGAGCGGGACAGGAAGAAGAAGCGGCAGACATCGGTGCCCACTTCCTCGACAAGTTCGCGTAAGGTGACGATATCACCGCTGCGTTT
>JBARQF010000214.1:0-7051 GCA_049643605.1 Dehalococcoidales bacterium | reverse complement strand
GTTCGAGGGCACGTAGTCACGGTACTGTATCACCCTTCCCTGTTTAAATGCCATTTTAGCCCCCCCATTGCGGTATGGTCACCCACACCTATATTAGGCTTTTAACTCAATGCCGTCAATAATCTTGACTAGTGAGTGCGGTTCGTCCAAATAGCGCTGACCCGTGGTAGCTCTTGGGCTCCCAAAGCAGTCCACCTGCTGCCGAGGTTAGAATACCAGTAACTCTAACTCTATAAGTGGTATCCTTTTTGGGGGCAGTTCAAGTCCACCACTGGCTTGTTAATTTCTTAGGCTAATTGATATACTCCGTCGCATAGGAGATAATTAAGTCCATGGGAAGACCTTGGTGGCACGATAGCTACTGGGAAAAAGATCGGAAGCCACAAAGAAGTCCGCGTTTACCGAGACGTAAAGTCCTGGTTTGGATAGGCTTAGCAGTATTGTCATTACTACTGGCTATGAGCAGGACTGGCTTCCAACCACTCATTATCGTTTGGCTTGTTGGCTTCGTCCAGTATTTCTGCCGTATTTTATCCTACGCTGTCTTTGCACGAGTAATACTGTCATGGTTTGGCATCAGTCGATACAATATCTTTATTGTTATACTCGATGACGTTACCGAGCCAATCCTTGCACCGTTAAGACGAATAGTCCCAATGCTTGGTGTATTTGACATCACTCCGTTAATCGCAATAGGTATTTTGTACTTCATCCCTATCATTATCACTCTTCTTGTAGTGTAGTTCTACTATTAATATCCACTTCCAAACCCACTGGCCCCAACTATATTGGCATGTAATAAAGGACTTGTAGCCCCTATAGATATATAGGCTAAAGCAATGGGAAGGTCAATTGGGTGACAGCCATGGTCATGAAGTTTTGATAATCACAGGTCTTAGTGTAGTACTTAAAGCCAAACCTATGACTCCAATAGTAATGCAGACGAGGAAAGATGATTGATAATTGCCCGTTACATCGAATAAATAGCCGGCAAAGACTGGTCCGGCGGCTCCACCAATGGTACCGAGAAATATTATGATGCCCAATATTGCACCGTGGGAGCGCATCCCAAATAGCTCAGCTATCGTGGGAGATACTAGAGTGGCATAACCACCATGTGCAAAACCGTAAATCATGGCGAATAAAATCAGCATCCAGAATTCTCTTGCCATCAGCAGTACCGAAAACGAAACAACAAATATTATGCAGCATATGATCATTGATTTTCTACAGCCCATCCTGTCGCTTGAAAATCCAATAACAAGCCTCCCAGCAATACTTATTACTCCAATAGAAGCTAGAATCCCGGCTGCTTTCGCTGAGGAAATGCCCATATCCATCGCATGTGGAACTAAATGCACCAGGACGATATTTACACAGAACCAGATAGTAAGATACATGATGCCAGTGATCCATAGGCGTGTAGTGCGGATTGTATCGTGAAGGGACAATCCTGATTGTAGAATCTGAGAATCGGAAGAAAGGACCTTTTTTTCAACATCCAGCCTCTGTTGAATTTCACTCGGGTCTCTACGCAGTAATTGAGAAACCGAGACAACAAAAATCAAAGCTATAATTCCTAAAATCATATAAGTATCACGCCAACCATAGGAAGATATAAATCCATCTGCAGCAAGGGGCATGATAAACATACCGAGTCCCGTACCCACCTTGACGATACCGGTCATCATACCCAGTTTCTTTTTAAACCACCTGGCAACTGTCGAAAGAACCACAACATCTGTCGCACTGACACCAATTCCAATAATGATTCCGTAGAACATATAGAGCTGCCATAGTGTACTAACTTGTGACATAAGGAAATAACCTGCACCGAGGAAACAACCACAGATTGCCATGATTATTCTCGGGCCGTATCTATCGTTAAGGCTACCCAGAATGATACTTATAAATCCCCATACGAGCATGGAAAATGAACGAGCACCTGAAATTACAGCTCTGGACCACCCAAATTCATTATGCATAGGGATGAAAAAGACTCCGTAGGTATTGAATAATCCCCACATGACAATTTGGAGTACGCCGGCAGCAGCAGCTACTACATAGCCATAGTAGAGTTTGTTCTTTCTATCTGGTGAAAGGGGCATATTGCTACACCGTTCTCAACATAGCTCTCGCTAGGGCTGCGAGGGCTCTACCCTCTGGGGTGATACCACCTGCTTCCAGGCTTCAAAGCCGATCATAAAGGCAGGCACGCTGGCTGCGGGGATACATATCTCCAGAGCTTCCAGGACCTCTTTCTTCGTCGCACCATAGTCCAGGGCCAGCTTGATGTGACTCTTGATATGGTCTACGTTTGCCTTCACCGCTGTCAGAATCACCGTATAAATAATTTCTTTGGTCTTAGCATCTAGAGTTCGTTGTTTGGTATACCCAGCCTGAATCAACTGGTCATAGGCCTTCAGAAAATCGAAATCTTCGGCCACCATCACCTTATGGAAATCGAGGATATAGCCTCGATCCCGGTACATCTTGTCGACGAAAGCCTGCTTCTCATCTTCTACCATGACAATCAACCTCCTTCTTTATTTCTCACTTTAACACCATGCCAATCCTCGATGAATTTGATGATGGCGGTATGACACTCATCTTCACCACCATGATCGACAGCGTAGTTGTAAAGCTGCTGAACCAGTGCCCCCACCAACATGGGGACATGGAGTTCTCGGCCAAGGCGTGTGGCTATCTCCAAGTCTTTATTCATGAGACCGATAGAATAGCCCGAATTAAATGTATTGTTCAGGACAAAGGTAGGGAACTTGAACTGGCTGGACCAGCTTCGCCCGGTGCTGGAGTTTATGGCATCGATAACCTTCTCCGGGTTGAGACCCAGTTTCTCTGCCACTATCAAAGCTTCTGAGGTGATTATCATACTGCATGCTGAGCAAAGGTTATTGAGTGCCTTGACCGTGTGACCGGCTCCTATCTTGCCTAAATGGTAGACGTTCTGTCCCATTGCCTCGAGGATGGGGCGACACTCCTCGTAATCTTTTTCCTCACCACCCACCATGATTGCCAGGGTACCTTCACGGGCTCCCTTCGTGCCCCCGCTCACGGGTGCGTCCAGCATCCTGATACCCTTAACCGCTAGCTGCTCACAGAGCATTTTGGTACTTGTGGGATAGGAGCTGCTCATATCTATCACTATATCTCCGGACTTAGCCCCTTCAATCACGCCCTCTGGACCGAGCACCGCTGCCTCCACGTCGGGGGAGGCAGGGAGCATGGTAATCACAACAGAGCTGCGACTGGCAAGCTCTCTTGGTGAAAAGACTCTTTTCGCACCGGCTTTGGCCAGACCTTCCACAGCCTTATCCTTGAGGTCGTATACCACCAGAGGGTAGCCCGCCTTAAGTAGATTCTGTGCCATGGGAGCACCCATGGCACCGGTGCCAACAAAGCCGATTACGGGTTCCATGCTCCTCCTTTATACCCATTTTGACTAGTAGTGTCCACCCCGACATTGGCCTTGTCAAGTGAACGGCCTGAGAGACATCAGAATCCATGATTTAAGGCATACTCACGCCACTTTAATGGCTTGCGGCAGGTGTACATCCAAAGGTCGTTTCTGAGCGGTTAGGGCATGCTAATATAGGCATTACTTTGGACATATACAGCCATGTTCTGCCTGGTCTTCAAGAGGCAGCAGCGGAACGGTTTGATAAAGTGATGGATGAAGGTCTGTTAGCAGAAAACTCAGGTAGTGATGTTAGCAAAATGTTAGCAAATGATGGCGGGGTTGAGTGTAGACCGTACAGGTCTCGAACCTGTGACACCCTGATTAAAAGTCATGGAGTGTCAATTTTGTCGATTTCGGCCACTGTCTGAAGCTGGAATCGGCTTAAATCTATTCAGTTTTTAAACAATCAGGTTGACAACCTCTCCTAAAATACCAATGGCCCCGGATTTCCAGAGCCACTATCACGTTATCATTACTAATCCTTTTTGCCAAGTATCCTTCTCTTGAGAATTTTATTTCCACAGCTAATTGAACAAAATAAGCTTTTGTTTAATTCCTTGGGTAACATTTCAAGCGATTGTTACTTCCAATTCAAGCCGTATCTTGACTAGTTTTTACGTGACACGTCAATACAAAATGTCCGGAAAAACTGAAAAATGCGCCAAGATACTTGACAACTTATCGCAACAATGCTAAATTATGTTCCATAATAAGAGACGTCGTTTCACATTCTGGGACGTATAGGGAATCTATCCAAATTAGATATGGTAGTCAAGAGTTCAATTAAATCGTTACTCAAGGCAGTGCTGGTGATAAAGAGCTTCTCCCCAGATGCACTGGAGCTAGGTGTCACTGAAGCATCTCGAAAGTCTGGAATACCTAAGGCCACGGCGCATCGAATACTAGCAACGCTGTCGGAAGGCGGACTACTTGAGCAAAATAAAAGGACAGGCAAGTATAGAATTGGTCCAGGGTTGTACATGCAGGGAAGCCTTTACTTAAGTACGACTGACATTTTTAAAGCTGCGGGGTCGGTGGTCAAAGAACTGAATGACTTAACGAGTGAGTGTGTCTATATTGCTATTCTTTGTGGGGCAAATGTAGTACTGATTATGAAAGAGGAATCCAAGTACGATTTTAGACTTGCCACTCACATAGGGTCGATTTTAAACATTTATGCTACGGGTATGGGGAAAGCGTTATTAAGTGAATTGACCGAAGCGGAAATTGATAGCATCATCCCTGGGGAAGGATTACCGCCGCGATCCAAGAACACGATTGCGACCAAGGCAGAATTAAAATCGGAACTGGAACAGATAAGAAAGACTGGCACTTCTATTGATATGGAGGAAAACTCTGAAGGGGTCATTGGTATCGCCTCCGTAATCCGGGACAGGAGCAGCAAGGTGGTAGCCGCCCTCGGCATTCCTGTGCCATCATTTAGGACGAATCAAGCTAGCCGTGAGCTAATAGCCAAATTGGTGCAATTGGCCTCAAGCCTAATTAGTTATCGGCTTGGCTACCAGGATAGGGCTAATCCGGTTCGCGACATTCAGGAGATACGCTCTTGGTGGAAACAGAATCAACCGGCCATAACCCCCTAGGGTTGTTGGGGATGCCAAGAAAGGTTGTACCCGGATAATAAAATGGCTGGGGAGGAAAAAATAGAAACAAACAGGCTCTACTAAGGAAAAGCTTGCTACAGGCCAAGCTAGTACCACCTCTACCATACCAAACCTTATGCGTAATTGAACAAGTAATAGCACGCCGTTAAGTTAGATAGAAATGATGATAACTGTATTGGGAATATCGAATAAGACCGCATAGTCTTGGTGCATTGTTTGTTTTGATATACTCGAAATTTATCATGAATATTAAAAAATATAAAGAAGGGGGTGATAGCTTTTAAAAAGAAGGATTTATTCACGGCTGCATCTTAAAATATATGAGGAGGAAATAATGAAAAGGGAAATATTATTAATCCCACTGGCATTGTTGCTGGTCATAAGCCTAGCTGCTGGCTGCGCAGCGCCTGCGCCGGCACCTGCTCCAGCACCAGCACCAGCTCCGTCTCCAGCTCCAGCACCAGCAGAACCAGCAGAGGTATTTGAGTGGGATTATCAAGTTCTCCATCCGTCTGGTACGGCAACCTACAAAGGTTTTCACCAACCATTGGTTGAGGCAGTTAAGAACATGTCCGGGGGAAGATTAATCATCAATCTACATCCAGCGGGTGAGATAGTACCGGCATTCGAACAGACTACAGCAGTCCGAGACGGTCTACTTGACATGGCACTTACTGACTTGGGCGCAGACCAGGCCCTTTTCGGTCCCAAGGCAGCTTTACTGGGCGGGTCAGGCTACCCTGCCGGTTCCACCAGTGACGAGGACTGGGCCTGGATAAATACCGGTGGGGGTATCGAACTGGCACGCGAAGTATACCAGGATTATGCCTACCCGATTAGCAACCTCCCGGAAGGTCAGGAACTGTTTGCTCATTCCAACAAACCTCTGGAAACAATCGAAGACCTCAAGGGCGTAAAGCACCGGGTTATGGGTTTCGCTGGTGAGGTATTGGCAACTTTTGGGATGTCGATAGTAAACAGCTCTTTTGAAGAGATCTACCCCATGGCGGAGAAAGGCGTCGTTGATTCTTTTGAATGTGGCGGTCCTGCTCTAAATTGGTCCGCCGGTTTCCATGAGGTCAGTACATATATCGGAAGTCCTGGCATTCATTCACCGGGAGCTGCCCATTGCATAACAGTGAACTTTGATTCCTGGAACGAGCTTCCTGATGATTTAAAGCATATACTGGTAGAAGCCGTCAGGAGCAAAGGTGAAATGTGGAGGGTGGCGTTACTTTACGAGGATAGTATCGCCATGCAGAACTTCAAGGATTACGGGATGAAGTTCTTCACGGTCAGTGACGAGCTGCAGCAAGAAATTGCGAAACGCAGCTTGGAGATTACGGAGAAACATGCCACTGAAGACCCCCTATTTGCCAAGATTCTGGAGCATAAAAGGGCCTTCCTGCAAAAGTTTATAGGTATGAAGCAGGCAACCACATTGGGATACTCCATCTATTATCCGTAGAAGAGATAAATCAAGTAGTCTTACCTTTGGTAGCCCTGGCGTTTGGCCGGGGCTACTCAAAGGTTTTAGTTGAGGTATAGGACAATTATTTTTATCAGTTTATTTAAGATAACCGGATTCTGAGGTACTCTAGCTATGAGGAAAATATATAACAGCGTCGGCCTTATAAGCGAGTGGTCAGCCAGGTTTGCAATATGGTTAATCGTCGCACTGATAATTAGTATTTGTTACGATGTATTTATGAGATACTTTTTTAATGCCCCTACTACCTGGTCATATATTTTCAGTTACATGTTGGGAGCCTGTCTTTCTGCTTTAGGCTTGGGTTACGTTCACAAGCATAGCGGCAATGTGAGAGTTGATATAGTGTATACCAGATTTTCACCCAAGGTGAGAACCTTGATAAATATTTTCTTTGCTGTCGTTTTCTTTTTTCCTCTATATGGCTATCTCGCCTATCTCTTTGGAGTATATACG
>JBARQF010000213.1:0-5900 GCA_049643605.1 Dehalococcoidales bacterium | reverse complement strand
GTCTAAAGGGAATAGATAAAGTGAATTACTAGAACTGATTCCAGTGATATCACAAGTTACACCGATGGTTTCCAAGAGGGGCTCATTGTTAGACGGTATTTCATTGACCTGTCTTCGTTGACATGGGTATAACCCACAAGCCCCACGCTGCGAAACAGGGCTTATTAGGACTGAAAAGAGTAGGATGCGGCCTCACGGAGCGACCTCCGCGCCTTTCCCTATAGGGCGGAGCGCCACGTTGAGAATCTGTGCCTGCGCGAATAAGAAGCAGCTATCCCCTAGCTTCTAGACCACCAGAGCTGTGGTACGTTATAAAACGACAGATTGTTCAACGTGACTCAAAAATGAGTCTAAAAGTTGAATACAATAGTAGGGCTCAAAGACTTAACTCGGACTTTGCTTTGCTACGCTGACGATTAACTTTATGAACCGAACCAGTGCCCCAACTCCCAAACCAACTGCGATGATGATTAGAACAATGGTTACCACTACTGGCATAATATCGATGGCGGTGGCATTGGGAATCACGCTGAAATCAAAGGGGAATATGGATACTAGATTCGCAACCACGACAACGCCGATCACGGTGAGGATAATCTGAATAATCTCCCGCAGCCAGTATCTTACATTCCAGTATCTTTCATTAGTAATCAAGTGATCAATAGTGATCAATAGAATGTTAGCGGTTACGGCTATGACTAATGCTGTGACCAGAATCGGAAGCCAAGCAAAGTAGTCACTGGTGAGCATTGATAGTCTGGTGACGCTCCCGTCTGGTTCGACATGGTACCAGGCTATATACTGGTGGAAGAAGGAGAAGAAAATAAGTAAAACTACATTCCAGACGATTGAGGCACTATAACCAACAATCCTGCCGGCTCTGGTGCGTGCGAAATAGTCCTCCATTCGCTTTCCAAACTCTTCCCTCTTTTCTGATATTGCCGGAGAGGGTACTTCTCGAGGCTCAGTTGGTTTTGGGACTTCGTCGGGACTTGTAGATTTAGCTGTCTTTTGTTCCTCACCCGCTTCAGGTTTTTCACCACGCCAGGCAACTGGCAGTATTCCTTCAGCCACATGACCTGCCACCGGTATTTTATACAGCTCACCTTGGTAAGCCTTGACCATCAGTAGTATCCACAGAATGAAGGCCAAGATGCCGATAACGGCACTGAAGAAGTCGCCAACGAGAGGTATCCAGTTTAGAAGAGCACTCGCGACAGTCAGTGCACCAAAGGTGACTATCGACTGGAGGGCATGGAAGCGAACGAATTTGTTCTTTTGCTCAATTACAAGAAAGACGATGCCAGTAATCCAGCCACCCAGGTAACAAAGTAATCCAGCAATATTTGGCTCCAGACCAGTTGTTGAACCACCTGTAGTCATCCGCTGTTTCTGCCCAGCGTCAATCCGCGCCTTCTCCTCCTCGTAGATTTTATGTCTTTCTTCCGGTGATAATTGCATCACTACCTCACGCTTCTGAGGCATATTGTAGCAGAAGTAAAGGAGAGGAAAAAGGAAGATTATTTTGAAGCATGACTATATATTTAGATACCGTCGTTCTGCTACGCACCCCGATCTCTATCATAATTTAAGGAACTGGAGTACCATTGCTTTAGCTAGGAAACAGATGGGTACCTGTTTCCCCAAGGCTTCGCTTCTTCAAAGGCGGCGCTGGCGCGCAACACAGTGATCTCATCCTCTAGTCTTCCCACTATTTGCAACCCTATGGGTAATCCCTCAGAGGAAGAACCGCAGGGCACCGAGGCAGCTGGATTGCCGGTCAGGTTGAAGGTGGCAGTAAACGGGATGAAGTCCCAGTCGATGAAGCCGCGCCCGCGGCCCCTGCCGCGCTTTCCTACCGGCGGGGCGGTAACGGCTGTGGTGGGGCAGAGCAAGAGGTCATATCCTGCAAAGAAATCTTGCATGGCTCCACGCAACCTTTCAAGTTGTGCCCATCCTGCCGCTACCTCAAGGCCAGTCAGGTCACGGGCACATTCCAGCAGCATACGGGTATAATCCATAAGGTCATGGGGGTGCTCCTCGAGGAGCGGGCGGAGGTAGGTGTAGTAGCGGGAGGCAAAGAGCACATCCCAGAGGTCGAAGGTATCTCCGGCAGCTGGCGCCGCCCTCTCAACCGCGTGGCCCATATCGGTAAAAGTGTTGGCGGCCATTTCAACGGCTTTTTCCACATCGGGATCAACGGCAACGTCGTAGCCGAGGTCGGTGCTCCAGGCGATGCGCATTTTTTTCGGTTTCTCTGATAGCGCCTTAACGAAATCGGGAGGTTGCGTTGGGATGCAGCTATAATCCATACCATCTGGCCCGGCCATGACCTGCAGCATGAGGGCGGCATCCTTTACGTTGCGCGCTATGGGGTCAAGACAGGTAACGTGAGAGACGCCCCAAGGCTGGACAGCTTTGGGCACGCGCCCATAGCTTGCTTTGAGGCCATAAACTCCGCAGAGGCTGGAAGGTATGCGGGTGGAGCCACCGCCGTCGCTCGCCTGGCCTATGGGGCATATACCTGCAGCCACGCCTGCTGCCGCCCCGCCGCTCGAGCCCCCCGAGTTCCTTTCTGTATCCCAGGGGTTGCGGCAATAATCCCCAAGTTTGTTCTCCACGACGCAGGCGAAGCCGAATTCAGGCGTGTTGGTCTTACCGACGATGATGGCACCGGAGGCCCGGAGGCGCTGCACCATAGTCCCTTCGTCATCAGGTATCCAGTCGCGGTACACAAAGGAGCCCATGGTAGTGCGCATGCCCTTGGTGGGCAAAAGGTCCTTTACCGAAATGGGCACGCCGTGCAGTGGACCAAGCTTGCCCCCGCTCGTGACCGCCTCCTCCGCCGTCTTAGCCTGCTCTATGGCCTCATCAGCGGCCACGGTGAGGTAGGCGTTCAACTCAGGATTGAGTTCTTCTATCCTCTCCAAGATGGTATTCATGAGCTCAACCGGCGATAGCTTCTTTGCCCGTATCATTTCCGCGAGCTCATAAGCTGGGGTGAAGGCAAGTGCTCTCTTCTCACTCTTTGCCGACATTACTCTCTCCTCTCATCGCCCGAAAGTCGATAGCATTGTAGCATATTCGCTTTCTCAGTTAGTATTTATTGCCATCTGCTAGATATCTTGCCCTCCTAACTTCTGAAGGAACCATTGGAACTTATTGAGGATATTTTGATAGAAGGATATTTTTGCTGGAGACTTATTCTCTACACGGCAGGATAGTAGAAATCCATCAATCAAACGCTGTAAAGGGATAGCCAATTGCGTGTAGGAATTTGAACGAATCGAAAGGTGTTGTGAGGTTTGGTTAGCTTCCTTGGTGGAGCTGGCGGGGGTCGAACCCGCGACCTTTTGACTGCCAGTCTGTAATAAACATGCCTACAAAGCTAAAACAGCTAATCGTCTTACTTCCAATATGTGCCTAACTGCCTTAATATTTCCACTATGTACGGCGTACTCCGTTAGCTTTTTGGTTAGCCATTTTATCAATACCCTTAGCCGATATTATTTACTACTGCTATCATATTTTTGAACTAGCGCACTCAATTCTTGATAGATTACGAATAACTGTTCCTATTTAGACATTCGGGGAATAAGACACTGTTTACAAAGAAGTGAGGACTCGTCTCGTGATCATATACATGTCATCTACAAATACAGCGGATTCCGTCTATCATTACCTCAAATCTAGCTCTTTCTCTCTCTTTCTGTAGTAGCTTGAAGTTTATATGCAGAATAACAAATAAGTGAGAATAGCAACCTCAAGTATAAACAATTCAAATAATGCATATCGTAATATTAGAGACATGCACCTCTTAGCCTTATACGTTTTGTAATTGAACCGCTCTACCATGTAATTCATGCCAAGTTGCTACTCCTGTTTACTTAGTTTCAGCATATAGCTATGATGCTAAACAACGGCGAAATATTTGTGGAGGATTTCTAAACATGGTCTAAACGTTTTCAGGAAATAGAAATGGTTCCTTTTTTACTCTATAGTTTCATACCTAGACTTTAAGCGTGAAATTAGGCGGACCTTTTTATATTCCACTATTCGGTGATGTTGCTTAGCTCAACAGGGGATGATGATTTGGTATTCTCTCAACCGGATGGTAAGCCCTTACTGCCTGATAGCATAACCGTGGCTTGGCGAAAACTCGCTCGGCGGTGCGGATTGAAGGGAATTCGTCTACATGATGCTAGGCATACCCATGCCAGTCTTATGCTGAAACAAGGCGTACACCCAAAGATAGTTCAAGAGCGCTTGGGTCATGCTAGCATACAGATAACCCTTTATACTTATTCACACGTTGCTCCAGGACTGCAACAGGCGGCGGCTAACCGCTTCGATGACATTATCTTACCGGCAGAAACCAAGTCCCTTGGTTAGCTATCGGTTAGCTAAATTGAAAAACCCCCGGGATTAGGGGGCTTATTTTTTGGAATTTAGCTTTGTAAATTAGTGGAGCTGGCGGGGGTCGAACCCGCGACCTTTTGACTGCCAGTCAAACGCTCTCCCAATTGAGCTACAGCCCCGTATTTACGAATATAATTTAGCACAAAGCAGCCTCGTTGGCAACTTCAGTATGATGGTTGTTTTTGGCGGATAAATCAGCTACAATCACAAATGAAATTCGTTCTCTAAATTAAGAGGGGAGGATAACGATGAAGAAAATCGTATCTCTGGCTGTGATTGTTCTTCTGATGTCGCTCGCTGTAGTCTCGTGTGGGGAGAAAGCGCCGGAACCGGTACCCGAAGCCAAGCCAAAGTCCTATTCCTCACCGCCGCCGATGACTATCGATACCGGCAAGCAGTATACGGCCACTATTGAGACGGAAAAGGGGAATATGGTGGTGGAACTGTTCGCCCGCGATGTGCCGGTGACAGTGAACAACTTCGTCTTTCTGGCGCGGGAGGGCTTTTATGATGGCTCTACCTTTCACCGGGTCATACCGGGCTTTATGGCGCAGGGCGGTGACCCAACCGGTACCGGAATGGGTGGCGCCGGCTATAAATTTGATGACGAGTTTACCGGACACAAACATGAAGCCGGGACGCTCTCCATGGCCAATTCCGGGCCGAATACCAACGGCGCCCAGTTCTTCATCACGTTTGCGCCGCAGCAGGGACTTGACAACAAACACTCTGTTTTCGGCCAGCTGATTGAAGGGATGGATGTCCTTGAGAGCTTAACGCCCAGGGATCCGAGCAAGAACCCGCAGTTTACAGGCGATAAAATACTGCGGATTACCATTGCAGAAAAGTGATTAGATTGGCGCCCCGAGCATTCTGAGCAGGCCGCGCAGCCCCCAGTAACCCGCATAGGCTACGGTCAGGCCTTTGATTATCTTGCCAGCACAGGTGATGAGGAGATATCTCTTGGCGCCGAAGCGCAATGCCCCGGCGGCCAGGGCTGCGGGGTAAAAGAAGGGATTCAGTACCGCCGCCAGCACGAAGAGGATAAGCCAGCCCCTTCGTTCCATTAGTTGCATCAGCTTCTCGTAAGAGGATTGAAGCTTGCCGTGCGTGTGGTTGTAGAGTGCCGACCCTCCTCCGTAACCGGTCATGTATATGGTTAGCGCGCCGACAGTCTCCCCCAGACCATTAGCAATTCCGACCAGCCAGGTGTATTCCATTACCCTGCCCAGGGCGAAAATGACTGCCAGCATTGGTACCGGTACGATAATCGTTGCCCCACCGAGAATACTGATGAGGAAGGCACCTACGTACCCATATGCTCCAAGGTCATGCACCCACTCCCAATAATAAACGACAGCCGCCGCCATGAGCAGAGTTGCTGCGATACCGAAAATGCCCAGGGCATAGGCTGCCTTGGTGGAAATCTTCTTTTCTCGTTTCTGTTCGGCCATGTGCCATTATTCTACATTACCTTGCAC
>JBARQF010000212.1:0-4035 GCA_049643605.1 Dehalococcoidales bacterium | reverse complement strand
TTCGCGCAGGCACAGATTCTCAATGTAGCGCTCTGCCATATGGGGAAAGGTGCGGAGGTCGCTCCGTGAGGCGCCATCCTACTCTTTATAGTCCTAATAAGCCCTGTTTCGCGGCGTGGGGCTTGTGGGTTATACCCATGTCAACGAAGACAGGTCAATGAAATACCATCTAACAATGAGCCTCTCTTAGAAACCATCGGTGTAACTTGTGATATCACTGGAATCAGTTCTAGTAATTCACTTTATCTATTCCCTTTAGACCGAGAATCTCCCTGGCCTCGTCTGGCGTAGCGATATCAATGCTCAGTTCCCTGGCAATACGGATGATTCTTTCTACTTGGTCTGCATTACACGTTGCCAGGGTTCCCTTTCCGGCATAAAGACTATCCTCCATGCCGACCCTGACGTTGCCTCCCAAAGATAGGGCCATTGCGCACAGCGAAAGCTGATATCGGCCGACTCCCAGCACCTGCCACATAAAATTGTCGCCAAAGTAACGCTTCGCCGTTTCAGACAAATAGATTAGAGTATGAGGAGTTGGGGGTAGGCCTCCCATGGGACCCAGGACAAAAGTCATCCAGATGGGTCTCGTCTTAATATATCCTTTCCTGACCAGGTAATCCACGTTGCCAATAAAACCTGAGTCCCAGATTTCTGCTTCAGGCTTTGTACCACACTCTTCAAAAATCTGGGCATATTCTTTCATAGTTTTAAATGTGTACGCAAAAACAACGTCTTCTGTCGCCCTTAAATACGGCTCTTCCCAATCAAATTTCCATTCCGTTATCTTACTTTGCTCAGGAATTTCGTGAAGGCCGATATTTACGGATCCAGCGTTGAATGACGCTATTTCAGGTTTCAGGTTAGTTATGACTCTCAACCTTTCTTCAATACTTGTTGTCCCCAGGCCGCCACCTGTGGTCACCCCAACAACGACATTGCACTTGCCTTTTATTTTGGTTAATACCTGGCGATAGAGTTCTACATCCGGACTGGGTCGTCCGGTTTCCGGGTCACGCACATGAACATGAACCATGGAAGCCCCGGCTTCATAAGCACCAATGGCGTTATCTGCAATCTGGTCAGGTGTGATGGGCAAATAGGGACTCATGCTAGGTGTGTGTACACTTCCGGTTATAGCAGCGGTGACGATTACTTTCGGCATAGCAATTTATTCCTTTCCAATTATTTAGGGCTTTAAAGTCCTCTGGTTATAAAAATCCGACTTATATTAACTGGTTAGAAATATTATATCAGATTTACCTCAACCCCAACTTATAAACCCTCCAAAACGCGCCATAATAAAGGCACAGGCGTGAAACAAAGGGAGTAAAAACGATGGGAAATGGAAGTTCTGGTTAGCCAAACAACCAAGAATGAGTAGAACCCTAAGATTACATCAATTGACTTCACGCGTTTCTCTCAATTAACCCCTCAGCATCTTTGACGGCATCCGCGAAAAATCATTATAATGTCAATCAGCAAGCGCTTTTTTTGCTTCTTCACTTATCCCCAGTCTGCCCGGGGAGCTCGTAGAAATTATCGTAATGAAATGGCTTGAAGGGAACAGGTAATGAGTTCAGCTAAAGAGTTAAGTGATTTTATCCGGCGCCAGCGAGCTCATGGAAAAAGCAGCGAACTGCCTCTTAAGGACATTCGCGTAATTGACATGGGTACCGTGATAGCGGCTCCTTTTACCGCAACCCTGCTCGGAGATTTCGGCGCCGAGGTTATCAAAATCGAGAATCCTGATTCGCCCGATGCCATCCGGGCATGGGGGGTACTTGAAGGCGGCCTCCAGCCCTGGTGGTCGGTTGTCAGCCGTAACAAGCTGCCGATAACCCTGAATTTAAGGACACCGGAAGGTGCCGAGATTTTTGCGGGACTGGTCAAGAAGGCTGACGTTCTCCTGGAGAATTTCCGCGCCGGAGTCCTTGCCCGTCTGGGGTTCCCCGGTGAGCGACTTCTGGAGCTTAACAAAGGGCTGGTCATCGGTCGGATTTCGGGTTATGGACAGACGGGGCCGTATTCTTCCAGACCGGGCTTTGGGACCCTGGCAGAGGGCTTTAGCGGTTTCACTTTTCTGAATGCCCAACCTGATGGTCCACCACTGAGCCCACCGTTACCTCTGGCAGATATGGTTGCCGGGCTACACCTTGCTTTCGCCACCATGATTGCACTGAGAAGCGCCAGAAGAGGGGAATACGGCGGTCGGGAGATTGACGTGTCACTCTACGAGCCTTTACTTGGTATGCTTGGCGCCACCTTCCTTGAATACTGGCTGAGCGGGGAAATCCCTCAACCTTTCGGCAGTGAAATGAGCAGTGCCGCACCCCGCAACAATTACCAGACAAAAGATAACTGCTGGCTGGCGCTTTCCGGCACGGCTCAGGTGCCTTTTGAAAGGTTAATGGACGCCATAGGCAAACCTGAATATAAGACTGACCCCCGCTTCAGTACCAATGAAGCTCGAATCAAAAAGGAGAGCCGGAAAGAACTCAACCGGGTAATCGCTGACTGGTTTGCCGGTATGACTCTACCGGGAGCTCTGGAAGCCTGTGAGAAACACGGCATAACCGCCGGCATCGTCGCCAGCATGCGCGACATTGCCGAAAACCCACATGTGCAGGGGAGAAAGACGCTTCTTGACCTCAATGACCCCGTCACGGGCAAGACACTCAGGATGCCTGATGTGCCCATCAGGTTGCCGGGCTCTCCGGGTGAGATTAGATTCCCCGGATTACCCATGGGAGCCGCGAATGAAGTGGTCTACCAGGACCTGCTCGGCTATTCACCGGCGCAACTGGAGGAACTGAAGCTCAAGAAGGTGATATAGTACCAAATCTGGCTGAAGTGATATTCAAGGTGTGAGGAGAGTTCTGATGTTAATACTGCGAACGCTTTTATTTGTGCCCGGTAACCAAGAAAGAAGGCTCGAAAAAGCCCGTCAGCTACCTGCTGATGCCCTCATACTCGACCTTGAAGACTCGGTGCCTCTAGCAGAAAAGGACACCGCCCGCAAAATGGTAGCCGCTTCAATAGATGGGCTGGCTTCAACCGGGAAAGATATCTTCGTACGCATCAACGCGCTGACAACCCGGTACGCTGTGCCGGACATACAGGCGGTCGCCACCTGGGGGCTCAAGGGCATCTGCCTCCCCAAGAGTGAGTCGAAAGACGATATACGCAAAGCTGAAACCCTGCTCGCCGAGGCAGAGAAGAAGTCGGGCCTTGAAGCGGGCTCAATAACAATTCTGGCTCTCCTTGAGACCCCAAAGGGCATCATAAATGCCTATGAGGTTACCAGTGCGTCTCCTCGCATTATCGGCGCTGCCATTGGCGGCGAAGATTTTGCCATGGAGATGGGCATAAATCGCACCAAAGAAGGCTCTGAAATATATTATCCTCGAGCGGTGGTGGCTGTTGCCTGCCACGCCGCCAATATTCTGGCCATCGACTCCGTATATACTGACGTGCGAGATACGGAGGGACTTATCAAGGAAACGAGGGCGGTTGCCCGGCTGGGCTTCCAGGGTAAAGCGGTAATCCACCCCGACCAGGTTGGGCCGGTGAATCAGGTTTTCACTCCTTCCGACGAGGAGGTCGCCCAGGCGCGCCGGGTAGTGCAGGCTTTTGAAGACGCCGTAGAGCAAGGCCAGGCGTCAGTCGCCCTTGACGGCAAGATGGTAGATGCACCTGTTGCGGAAAGGGCCAGAAAATTCCTCGCCCTGGCTGATGCTATTGCGGAGAAAGAGCGCGCCATTTCAGGACGCTGATAGCGCTGCTTTGCCTCGTCAGACTTCTAGATAGTAACCAGCTGGCAGAACTCTTTCATGCCCGGCTCATGCTCCAGGGCCCGCACCTGCGCAACCAGTTTTCCCCTTCTCTCCGCAGGGTAAATAGCTGAGGTCAGGTCGTCGAATTTGCCGATAAGTTCTTCCCAGGTCAGCGGGTTTTCCGGGTCTCCCTTGGGATAATCAACCCTGGTCGAGAACTTTCGTCCGTCTTCAGTCACCATCTCCACACTGGCTGGCC
>JBARQF010000211.1:0-3676 GCA_049643605.1 Dehalococcoidales bacterium | reverse complement strand
GCAGTAAGAGCCAGAATAAACCGGGTTGACAGCCAGCGAGCAGGAACATTAAGATTAATGTCAATACACAAGGAGATTACAGGTTAAAAAGGAGGTTGAGCAATGACAGCAAGAAAGACCGTGATATGCATCGCACTGGTAATAATAATGATTGTGCTCACATTTACCAGCGGGTGTGGTTACGGATTTGGTCCCACCATAACCGGCTCGGGGAAACCGGCATCCTGGGACGTTGATTAACGCGATTTCACCAAGATAGAAGCGGGCTATGCGTTTGTTATTGATGTTGTCAAAGCAGATTCTTACCTGGTTCGCATCACAATCGACGATAACCTGTACGAGCATCTCGACATCAGCAAGCAAGGGGACACACTTTATCTGAGGCTGAAACCGAACTACAACTATATCAACGTAAACCGAAAAGCTACTATCAACCTGCCGGACCTGGAAAAACTGGGGCTATCCGGCGCCTCAAAAGCCGATATTGGCAGCGGATTCAGTTCCTCTCACGCGGTGGATTTTGATTTGTCAGGCGCAAGCAAGGTGGATATCGGCGACATGAAGGCCGGAAATACTAATTTTGGACTTTCGGGTGCAAGCAAAGCCTCCGGCCGCATTGAGATGGCCGATGGTAGATTCGACCTGTCAGGAGCCAGCTCCCTGGAACTGGACGGCTCGGCCAATGATGTCGATATCCAGGCATCCGGAGCCAGTCATGTGGAATTGGCCGATTTTTCTGTTGTGGATGCCGATATAAATCTCAGCGGTGCCAGCGATGCTACCATCAATGCCAGCGGCAGGCTGGACGGCAACATGAGCGGTGCCTCCAGAATTACCTATATGGGCAATCCCACACTGGGCAGCATCAGCGCCAGCGGGGGTTCCACGATAAGTCAGAAATAAACCAGTCTGATTGAAATACAGAGGTGAAATATGAGTAATGATTCAGCGGGAGTAACTGCATCCAAAATAGCCGCTGGTGCAACCAGGTTATATTACCTTGACTGGCTGCGGGTCCTGGCCATGTCTTCGATATTTTTCTTTCATAATGCCAGGTTCTTTGATTTTTATGGCTGGCACGTTAAGAATGCCGAGACCAGTCTCGGACCGGAAATTTTTGTCGATTTCGGTAACCTCTGGATGATGCCAATCTTCTTTATCCTCGCCGGGGCGAGTATATATTATGCCCTGAAATTCCGAACCGCCGGTGGGTTTACCAAGGAGAGAACCCTGCGAATCCTGATTCCCATAATAATCCTCGGCTGGTTTATTATGTCCCCACCGCAGGTCTATCTTGAACGGCTGACCCACGGTGACTTCAGCGGGAATTTCTTCCAGTTCCTACCTCACTATTTCGACGGCTTTTATGGCCTCGGTGGTAATTTTGCCTTGGTGCCCATGCATATGTGGTTCTTATGGCTCCTTTTCATCTTTTCCCTGATTTTACTGCCGCTCTTCCTCCACAACAAAAGAACTGGAAGGAGCCCCGGCTCCAGGCTGGCCACCCTGTTTGAAAAGCCCTGGACTTTAGTTGTACCCGTGCTGCTTCTTGCCGCGTCTGAAGTCTTATTAAGCTCTCTTGGCGACCTTCTATCATGGGGGGGTGGCTGGAACCACCTTTCATATCTGGTATTTTTTATCAGCGGATACCTGATGTTCTCCAATGTACGGATTCAGGAAAATATAAAGAGATACGCGGTGATAGCCCTCATTGCGGCTCTGGTTTTACAGGCCTTGAACTATATACTGCAGTTTGCAATCAAACCGGATATTCCGGATAGCACGGCTGCATATATGGGAATCCAGACATTTGAAACCCTGCGGTCATGGTTATTTATTATCGCCATACTCGGCTTTGGCAGCCGGTATCTCAACTTCAATAATAGATTTCTGGGATATACAAATGAGGCAGTACTACCTTTCTATATACTGCACCAGACGGTAATTTTAATTATCGGTTTCTTCGTCGTACAGTGGAGTATAGGTATAGCACCAAAATACTTCATCATAACAACCTCTTCATTTATAGCTATCATGGCCATATATGAGCTGCTGGTAAGGCGTGTAAATATTCTTCGTTTTCTGTTTGGAATGAGGCTGAAAAAGAAACAAGAATAGTATAAATACGTTATTTAATATAAGGAGGTGTAAAAATGGCGAACCAGATGTCTGAAGAGCAAGTCTATGAGGAAGCCAGAAAGAGAGTTGAAGCAAAGAAGGGCTTTTACAAACACCTCGTCGTATACGTGGTCGTGAACATTATGCTGGTGCTGATATGGGCTTTTGCCGCCGGCGGGGGACATCCCTGGTTCCTGTGGGTTCTGGGTTTCTGGGGTCTCGGCGTTTTGTTTAACTTCTTTGATGTCTTCGTCTGGCCAAGGAAAAGTGATAAATCCGCCATAGAAAAGGAGGCGGAGAAAATAAGAAGAGAGCAGGGTTAACCTGCATCCATATTCCGCAAGTCCAGAGATTAAAGAAAGAGGAGTAAAGAGCTATGGCCAAATTAAGCAAGGAGATAATAGAAGATATTACCCACAGGGCGCTCGATGAGGGCAAAGAGTATCACAGCTGAACTCGTCGGGTTCTGCACGGGGTGCAGAAATCTTTCCCTTTTGTTACCGATGATATAGTCCAGGCCGGTGTGGGGCTGGCGGGTGGCGGTGACTGTTCCGTCATGGGCTCCTGTGGAGCTTTTTCCGGTGGTCTCATGGTGCTTAGCGCCAAGTTCAACCCGCGCTCGGATATTCTCTCGGAAAAGGAGCTTGAACAACTGGCGTACGCCCGTAGTAAGCTTGACCGGTTCCGGGACTGGTTCATTTCCGAGTTTGGCAGCGTCACCTGTCAGGGTGTCCAGTTTAACGTGTTCGGCCGCGTCTATAATATCATGGAGGATGAAGAACTGGAAAAGATGCGGGAGTACCAGCAAGGGCTGGGCAAGTCCTGCAGCGAGATTGCCAAGAATGCAGCCTTAAAGGTTGCGGAAATTCTCTATCAGGAGAAGTAATCAGGGGGGTGGCGGTCACCCTCCCCCTGATTTCACTCCGCACGTCCGGAAATAGCCCCCGGGTCCGCTTTACTTGCCCGGCTTCTCCAGGCCAATTCGCTCATAAAATCTCTCTGGTATTAATTCCGGTTTCTTATAGAAATAAAGTCGGCACGGAGCATCCGGGTCGGGGTCATACTCAGCCAGTCTGGTGGGAGAGCCGGTTGCCTTCATGGGCATAAGCTCCGACCAGTAACAGCAATGCACACAGTAATACGGGACGTCCTTCATATTCCAGGACCACGGGTACGCTTTTTTCGTCTTTCCAAGGTTAAAAGGCGGCCCCGTCCTCGGCTGAGTCTTATCTAATTCACCTGTCCTTCTCATCCTGCCGCCACTGCCACAGGGGTCGCATTCAATCACATATCTGTCTGCCTCTTCCCATACTTTGATGGTGCCCGTTTCTCCCGGCCCGGAGCGGTGCGCCCTCATCTGCTCGGTATACCACTGCACCTGCTGTTTCACTGTTTCCAGCCCCTTGAGCTGGTCGAAGAAGGCCAGCGAAATCTTTTCGTTGGTATATCTGAGCACTTCAGGGAGCTTTTCTTCACCGCAGTTATCACTTATCCAGGTAAGAAAGGCATAAGACCAGTCACAGTAGACATCGTGGATTCCCTTCACTTCATTTTGAAC
>JBARQF010000210.1:0-14214 GCA_049643605.1 Dehalococcoidales bacterium | reverse complement strand
CGCCAGCCCCGGCTGAAGCTGCCTCCACCGTCCCCACTGAAGCTGGCGGTGAAGAAATTGAGCACCTTAAACAGAACTGGCGGCGATTCATCCAGGAAGCCCCTCCCAGCCTGAGCCGAACGCCCGCCGCTGCCCTGCTCAGGAGTGCCAGGCCTAAATCCATTGCAAATAACACCGTCATCCTGTCTTTCAAATTCCCGCTGCACAAGGAAAGCATGGAGAAAACGGAAAACCAGAAGATAGCGGAGCAAATCATCAGCAATTTTCTGGGTCATGCCTGCCAAGTCCGCTGCGTTTCCGAGCCGGAGGCAAACCACCTCATTGAGGAAGCCCTGAAAATAGGTGCCCAGATTATTGAATCGGAGGAGAAATGAACAAGTTTATGTTGCAGCAAGCCCAGCAACTACAGGCAAAACTGGCCAAAGCCCAGGAGGAACTGGGTGAACTGACTGTTGAGGGCAGTTCCGGAGGTGGTGCCGTCAAGGTCACCATGAACGGCCAGCAGAAAATACAGTCGGTCGAAATATCCCCCGAGGTGGTCAACCCGGAAGACGTTGAGCTTCTGCAGGACCTGGTACTGACCGCGGTCAGCGAAGCTTTGTCTAAATCCCAGGAAGCAGCGGCCAAGCACCTGGGCGGTCTTACCGGCGGATTGAAAATCCCCGGACTAACTTAAAAAATCGAAGGAGATATCGCCTTGGACCAGAACGCCCTGCCCAACGCTGATGTTATCGACAGCCTCATCCAGGAATTCAATAAGCTGCCCGGCATCGGGCCGAAGAGCGCTCAGCGCATCGTCTTCTATCTGCTACGTGCCGGAGACGAGCAGAGCAAATCCCTCGCCGAAGCAGTCCTTTCCCTGAAACGAAGAATAACCCTGTGCTCGACCTGCTGCAACGTAACGGAGTCCGACCCCTGTTCTATCTGTCGCAGCGACAAACGCGACCGCAGCCAGGTCTGCATTGTAGAGCAGCCTCAGGACATACTGGCTCTGGAGCATACCGGTATTTACAGCGGAATGTACCATGTTTTGCACGGGGCTATTTCTCCCACCGAAGGCATCGGCACGGATGACATCAGGGCAAGAGAGCTGATGGACCGCCTGAAGGACGGTGTGGTCAAGGAGGTTATTTTGGCCACCAACCCCAATTTTGAAGGGGAACAGACCGCCATGTATATCAGCCACCTGATAACGCCGCTGGGTATCCGGGTTACCCGCCTCGCCCGCGGTCTACCCTTCGGCACCGAGCTCGAATACGCCGACGACGTAACGCTCACCCGCGCCATCGAGGGCCGGCAGGAATTTTAAGATTTGGCCCTTACAGATTAATGCTTTTCTCCTGGCTTCTTGCCCATCACCAGATATTTAATTTCGGAAAAGCTCCAAATTAGATTATGGACAAAAAAGCTTACTGGAACCAGAGATTTCAAAACGAGGGGTATGTGTGGGGCATTTCACCAAGCCCAACCGCCGAATACGCCATCGGAATATTCCGCAAAAATGGAGCGAGGAAAATACTGGTTCCCGGTTCCGGCTATGGCCGTAACACCAGGATTTTCAGCGAAGCGGGCTTTGAAGTTACCGGAATTGAGATATCGGATACCGCCTGTGAAATGGCCCGGGAATACGACCCGCAGAGCAATATTTATAACGGCTCCGTCCTGGACATCCCCCCTGCCCCAAGCCAGTACGACGCCATATACTGCTATAACGTTTTACACCTCTTCCGCGAAAAGGAGAGGAAGTTGTGTCTGCAGCAGTGTGCTGATAGAGTGAAAGACAACGGGCTTCTGTATTTCACCGTCTTCTCAGATAGAGAGCCTAGCTTTGGCAAGGGCCAGGAAGTGGAAAAGAACACGTTCGAGAGCCGACCGGGAAGGCCGGTGCACTACTTTACCGAAGCCGAACTGCTTGATTACTTCAAAGGCTTTGAAATCATTGAGTCCGGCATTACCGAAGACCCGGAAAATCACGGCGAAGGCCCGCACACTCACGTCCTGCTGTATATCCTGGCACGGAAGCCCAGGTAGAGTGTCGAAATGTCAAAACCACGCACCTATCAGACAGAAGCCATCATCATTAAAAAGACCAAGCTGAGAGAGGCCGATGTCATCTTCACCTTCTACACGCCACACCTCGGTAAAATTCAGGCCTTTGCTAAAAGCGTCCGCAAAACCAAAAGCAAAATGGCGGGGCATCTGGAGCTACTTACCCACAGTCAGGTTTCGCTGGCCCGGGGGAGAAACCTGGACACCATTATCGGCAGCCAGACCATCAACAGTTTTCTGCCCCTGAAAAGCGACCTCTGGCTCACTTCCTGTGGCCTCTATGTCATCGAACTGGTCAACCAGTCTACCGCTGACGACGTTGAAAATTTAACCCTTTTCCAGTTGCTGAAGGCAACGCTGGAGCAGCTATGCCACACCGCCAACCGCGACCTGACACTGCGCTATTTTGAACTGCACCTCTTCGATGAGGCGGGTTACCGCCCACAGCTTCAGCAGTGCGTCTCCTGCCAGAAGGCGCTGAAGCCAGAGGTCAATTCTTTCAGCTCCGCTTCGGGCGGTATGCTGTGCCCGGACTGCGCGGTAAACCACCCTTCAAGCCACCCGGTCTCCGTCAACGCCCAGAAAGTACTGCGCCTTCTCCAGAACAGCGATTACAGCACGGCCGAACGCCTGAAAATAGACGCCGTGCTTTCCCGGGAACTGGAGAGCGTCCTTAGCAATTATATCAGACACCTACTGGAACGCGAGGTCAAGTCGGCCACCTGGCTCGACTCTCTGCGGGAGCAGACAAAGCCATCACCCACGACACCCAGCCCTTTACCGTAATTCTGAAATAGCCTATAATAAAGATTGACTGGGGGTCTGGAACTCTCAGTCTTTTTACTATATTATAGGTATAGAAATGACAACCAGACTGAACCGCATTACTCAGCAGCGCCACGAGAAGCTGGAACGGCTTCGCGGTCATGGTATAGACCCATACCCCCACCGCTATGAGCGCAGTCATACCACCGAGGAGGCGGCAGCCCTGCTGGAGCAGGGCGAGGCGGGGCAGACCAAAGAGAATCAGGTCAGTATTGCCGGGCGTATCATGGCCATCAGAAGGATGGGGAAAAGCGCCTTCGCTGATGTCCGTGACGGCTCGGGCAAGATACAGCTGCTTTTCAAGGACACGGACAAGCTGGCCGGAGAGCAGAGCGAGCTCTTTAAGGAGCTGGATATCGGTGACTTTATCGGCGTGGCAGGACAGGTGCTCCGCACCAGAACCGGCGAGCCCACCGTTGGCGTCAAGCATTTCACCCTGCTCGCCAAGTCGTTGCAGCCGCTGCCGGAAAAATGGCATGGTCTCAGCGACGTTGACACCAGATACCGGCAGCGCTACCTTGACCTCATCAGCAACCCGGAGACCAAGATAACCTTCAAGGCCCGCAGCCAGATTATCAATGCCATCCGGCAGTTTTACAATGAGCGCGACTTCGTGGAAGTGGAAACGCCGGTGCTGCAGCCATCGCCCGGCGGTGCCCTGGCCCGACCCTTCATTACCCACCACCCCGCCCTTGACCAGGATTTTTACTTACGCATCGCCCCGGAGCTCCACCTCAAGCGACTCATCGTCGGGGGGCTGGACCGCGTCTACGAGCTGGGGCGCATCTTCCGCAATGAAGGCGTCTCCACCAGGCACAACCCGGAGTTCACCATGCTGGAAAGCTACCAGGCCTACGCCGACTACAACGACGTGATGGACATGCTTGAGGAAATGGTCGCCTGGGTCAGCAAGAAAGTGCTGGGCACCACCAGGGTAAAGTTCGGCGATTATACCATAAACTTCAAGCCGCCCTGGCCGCGCCTCACCCTGCGTGAAGCCGTCGAGCAGTACAGCGGCATCGACTTCGTTACCTATCCCACCGCCGACGGGTTGCGGGACCGTATGAGAGACAAAATGAAGAAGCTGGGGCTTAAAGTTGACCCGCAAAAAAACTGGGCCAAGCTGGTTGACGAGCTTATCTCCACCTTCGTTGAGCCGAGCCTCATCCAGCCCACCTTCCTCAAGGACTACCCGGTATCGATGTCGCCGCTGGCCAAGACCAGGCCCGGAGAGGAGCGGGTGGTGGAGCGCTTCGAGGCCTTTGCCGGCGGCATGGAAATCGCCAACGCGTTTTCCGAGCTCAACGACCCCGAAGAGCAGCGGCAGAGGTTCGTCCAGCAGCAGAAAGAGCGTCACGAAAAAGACGAGGAAAGCTGGACCATTGACGAGGACTACCTGCTGGCCCTGGAATACGGCATGCCCCCCACGGGCGGCCTGGGCGTGGGCATCGACCGCCTGGTGATGCTGCTCACCAACCAGCCGTCAATCCGGGGAGTTATCCTGTTCCCGCAGCTTAGAGAGAAACCGTAACGGAGAAGCCTATGCTTGACCTGAGATTCATCCGTGAAAATAGCCAGACTGTCGAGGAAGCGTTAAAAAACCGCCAGGACAGCGCGCCCGTTGACGAGATACTCAAGTTTGACGGCGAAAGACGGCGGAAACTCCTTGACCTGGAGAACTTCCGGCATACCCGCAAAGAAACTTCCCGCGAGCGAAAAACGGATAAAGCGTCCGCAGAAGAAGCACGCGACCTGCGCGGCACGATACGCGACCTCGAGGAAGAGGTCAAGAAAATAGATGAACAGCTTGAGGCGCTGCTCCTCCAGGTGCCCAATATACCCCACCCCTCCGTGCCCGTCGGCAAAGGCGAAGAGGACAACGTGGTGGTGCGCACGTGGGGAGAGCCGAAAAAGCTCGATTTCACCCCCGCCCCCCACTGGAAGCTCGGCGAAACGCTGGGCATCATCGACTTCGAGCGCGGCGTGAAGCTGTCGGGAACGCGGTTTTACGTATTGAAAGGGCTCGGCGCCCGGCTCCAGCGCGCCCTCATCTGGTTCATGGTCGATTTGCATACCAGCCAGCACGGCTACCAGGAAATCTACCCGCCCTTCATGGTGAAGAGGGAATGCCTGGTCGGCTCAAGCCAGTTGCCCAAGTTCGCCGACAACCTCTACCACGACCCGGAGGACGACTTCTGGTTCATACCCACGGCGGAGGTGCCGCTGACCAACCTGCACCGCGATGAAATCATCCCGTCAGGAGCTCTGCCGTTCAACTACGTCGCCTGCACCGCCTGCTTCAGACGGGAAAAGATGTCGGCGGGGAAGGACACGCGGGGCATCAAGCGCGGCCACCAGTTCGACAAGGTCGAGCTTTACAAATTCGTTGAGCCGGAAAATTCCTACGACGAGCTGGAGAAGATGGTCGTTGACGCCGAGGCGGTCTGCCAGCGACTGAAACTGCCCTACCGCGTTGCCCACCTCAACACCTCCGAACTCGGCTTTGCCTCGGCCAAGTCCTACGACATCGAGGTCTGGGCGCCCGGCTGTGAAGAGTGGCTTGAAGTCAGTTCCTGCTCCAACTGCACCGATTTCCAGTCGCGGAGGGCCGGTATCCGCTACCGCCCCACCCCAGATTCGAAACCCCAGTTCGTGCATACCCTGAACGGCTCCGGCCTGGCCCTGCCCCGGATAATGATTGCCATAATGGAGAACTACCAGCAGAAAGACGGCAGTATAAATGTTCCCGAGGTGCTGCAGCCAATGGTGGGGGCGAAGGTGATAAAATAGCTGTCTATTTCGAACAACGTATCCAATACAGGACAATTAAATGGTCTTTCAATCGCTATTCAAAGGGTGGACAGGAGAACTCAAAACCAAACTTACACAAACGCTATTACTAGATTCTAAGCAATACCATATTTTTAACAACGTACTCATTCGAGAAGGAACGATTTCTACACAAATTGACCATGTAATAGTATCAAGGTATGGCTTGTTTGTAGTCGAGACTAAGAACAGAAGTGGATGGATATTTGGTAGCGCTGAGAACGACAATTGGACACAATCTAATTTTGGCAAAAAGACAAGCTTCCAAAATCCTTTGCGACAGAATTATCGTCACACGAAAAGCCTTTCCGAGTCTCTCGGAATACCTCATAATAAAATACATTCCATAGTCGTATTTTGGGGAGATTGTGAATTTAAGACTCCAATGCCTGATAACGTTATCCATGGATTCCTAAAATATCAGAAATACGTAACAAGTAAAAAAGTAATTCTACTCACTGATGATGAAGTGAATAAAATCTGTGAACAACTTAGTACCATAAAAAAACAGACTCCTTTCCTTAGCAGCTTTCACCATACACGCTCGCTGAAGAAGCGCTATGCAAGTACCGCTATATGTCCAAAATGCGGCGGGAATCTGATTGAGCGCAAAGCTAATAAGGGCATAGGCGCAGGGAAAAAGTTCCTCGGCTGTGAAAATTACCCTCGCTGTAAATACACTAAGGAATTAGATTAACGTTTTAGAAGTCTCCTTAGTTATTAAATTACCAATTGTATTGGCTTTAGATAGCCTCCCTTCTTCTCTAGTATAATATTTTTAGTCCGGAGAAGTGTCCGAGTGGCCTGTGGTGACGGTCTTGAAATTTGCCGTTACCTGTAAAAAGAGGTTAAATTAGCTTCCGAACGGTTAAAACACGTTATTGCTGGTAAGCACGTTTTGAGGCTAACTTTTTTCACAGGTTTAAAGTTTTAGTAGCAATAATCTACTATGATTCCCCTTAATATATTATTAAAGTGTGCGCCGTCTGTTTGTTTGTCCATCCTTATATATATTATTATGCTGTGCGCTGTTCTATGAATTGCGTAAGGATTCAATCTTGTCGGTAATCAACGATTCAGTATACTTTTGACCAAGTCCGGGTAGTAAGTTAGAATTGGGGAATGTACCGGCACGAAGTAGGAGACGAAACATGAAGAAATTGATGGCGGTCATGCTTCCACTGCTTATCCTGGTGGTATCCTGTGCTGCTCCAGCACCGGTACCCGCCCCAACACCGGTACCCGCCCCAACGCCGGCACCCCTACCAACAATCTATCCCGAGGTGAAGGGCATCTTCATCGAAGGAACTTCAGGGGGAGAAGCAGAAACCCTAAACTGGATCCTGGCCGCTGACGCTGCTTCATTCGCCTATGCGGGACAAACATTCGACAGTCTAGCTACCTATGATAATGATTGGAACGTAGTCCTGCGCCATCTGGCCAAACCGGTGGAGGTCTCCGGGGATGGTCTTATTTATACAATGACCATCAGGGATGACCTGAAATGGAGCGACGGTTCGATGGTCACTGCCGAAGACTACGTTTATACTTTAAAGAATCTCATGTTTTCCGATTGGCTCAACTATGCCTATCAAACTGACTGGCAAGAGACAGTCAATGATGAGACAGTATTTGTTGCAGTAGAGGTAGTCGATGAGACAACCTTCACCATAAAAAGGCAGACCATTGACCCGGAATTTGCCGATAATGCCATCTATGGCCTGACTCCCTACCCCAAATATATTGCCCTTAAATACGAGGGTGATGCCAAAGCCTTCACCGAGGCGGACGAATTCAATAACCTGACCTATACCGGCAATCTCGGGCCGTACAAATTCAAAGAATGGATCCGCAACGATAAGTACATCCTGGAGCGTAACCCGGACTATTATCTGGCTCAGGAATCGGGTGCCCCGTACTTTGAAGAGTATGTCACCAAAATCCTTGGAACTTCAGCGGCGGTTCATGCGGCACTGGAGGCCGGGGATATTACCTATGCCGGTATCGAGCCGGAGCAGGTGGCCAAATTCAAGGAGATGGAGGGAATAAACGTGTACACCGTCCCTACCACCGGTTACGACCTGGTAGTCTATAATCTGCGTAACAATGGCTGGGAAGGGCTTAAAGATAAGAAGGTAAGACAGGCTCTGTCCATATCCATAAACAAGCAGACACTGATCGACTCCATACGCCGTGGTTTTGCCGACCCGGCTTTCAGCTTTATTCCGAAGCCGTCTCCCTGGTATACCGATGAAGGGGTACCCAGGTTTGGACTTGGCCCGCTGTATGACAAGGAAAAGGCAAAAGAGATGCTGTATGAAGCCGGCTATGGTATCAAGGAAGCGGACGGAACAATTGTGGTTCAGGATAAAGACGGGGAACCCATTCAGCTAACCATGATCACGACCAGCGGCGGTGAGATTGGCGAGGACATTGCCTTTCTGGTGAAGCAGGAACTGGCGGATATCGGCATAGAAGTAAATATCGAGCTGGTTCCCTGGCCTACTATCCTGAGACAATACATGATGAATAAAGTACCCGATACAGACGAGGAGCCAGGATATAACAACAGTCCTGAAGCGGTGAGTGAAGATTCCTGGGACATGATAGGAATGGCATTCATGACTCACCCCATCGCCCCCTCAGGTTCACGGGTGTTCTTCATCACCGACGGGGGCTTAAACTTCTGGGGCTACTCTAACCCCAGGGTTGATGAACTGTTTATTGACGTTATGTCCAGAGAGGCACTGGATGAGGAAGTGCGCAAAGAGATGTACGGAGAGCTAAGTCAGATAATTGCAGATGACCAGCCGGTAATTTTCCTTTCCTTCCCCAGATCTAACTCCGGCTTCCAGGAAAACGTGGAAGGAATTGATGTCGGCATGAGGCTGGGTTGGAACTACCATGAGTGGTATTTTACCGAACCATAGTCCCCCTTATGGCGGAGCAAATCTTTGAAACGGGGTGGACTGCAGAGCTACATCATAAAAAGGCTAATCTATGCCGTACTTATCGTCATTGGCGTGGTTACCATTACTTTTGTTCTGTTACGGGTTGGACCCAGCTCCCCAGCCGATAAGTACCTGGCAAACATGTCCGCCAGAACGCAGGACCCTTCCCAGGTAATCGCCGCAGTTGAAGCTAGATATGGGCTGGATAAACCGATATATGAACAATACCTGAATTACGTGACCAACCTGGCTCGTGGAGATTGGGGTTGGTCATTCAGTACCTCCATGCCAGTAACCAAGCTAATCCAACAGCACTGGATTTACTCTTTCCAGCTTATTCTCCTCAGTATGCTTTTCTCTGCCAGCTTAGGTATTTTAATCGGCATTTATTCGGCGGTGAAGCAGTATACCAAGACTGATTATCTGGCCACCTTCTTTTCCTTCATTGGTATCTCCATCCCCAACTTCTGGCTGGGTATAATGCTGATTTTGGTATTCTCGGTGCAGCTGGGATGGTTTAAAACCTATTACGATACCGGGCTGCCTATGCTTTCCCTGGCTAATCTAAAAGCTCTCATTCTGCCGGTGATTACCCTGGGTACCGGAATGATGGCTGGCTACACCAGGTATGCCCGGTCGGCAACCCTGGATAACCTAAGAAAGGAATTTGTTAAGACTGCCAGGGCCAAAGGCTTGCCCGAGAGAGTAGTTATAGGCAAGCACGTCCTGAGAAATGCCATATTGCCCATTATTACCATAATAATGTTCGACCTCAGCGGCGTCGTCTTTGGCGGGGCCTATCTGACCGAAATTATTTTTGGCATACCGGGACTGGGCAGGATATCCTTTAATGCCATCTTTGCTAACGATTATCCGGTCGTGGTAACGATAACACTTGTTGGTGCTATGGTGGTGCTGCTGACCAACCTGGCTACTGACATCGTCTACACCTGGTTAGACCCCAGGATAAGGTACGACTAAGCGAGAGAATAATGAGACAAATCAGCCGTAAAGTCGGTGGACCGAAGAATTTACTATTTATTGGTACACTTCTGGTTCTGATTTTAATTATCTTGCTGGACATTTATCTGGTTGACCAGATTTTTGAGCCTTTCGAGTATTTCTATTTGCTGTTTGCCCTGCTGCTAATCTTCTATGTCGTCCACCCGCTTTACGTTAACCGTCGGTTGACGAGGTACTACTGGGAGAGAACGAGAAAGCACCGGCTTTCCCTCTTTGGACTGGCCTTTATATTGCTATTAGTTGCCGTGGCACTCTTTGGTCCTTTCTTCACAGATGACCCCACCAAGGTTAACTTCGATGAGAAGAACCAACCTCCCGTGGGCTTCTCCATACAACAGTCAATCTATGACGTGCAATCCGGACAGTTCGTGACGACGGAGCATCCAGGCACCTGGCGGCATCCCCTGGGCACTGATGACAAAGGTAGAGACATGCTGGCAATGCTTGTTTCTGGCGCCAGGGTATCCCTGCAGGTTGGTTTGCTCGCCGTCATGATTGCCATATTCATTGGCAGTATTATGGGTGTGCTTTCGGCTTATTTAGGCGGCTGGGCGGACATGGTCCTGATGAGGTTCACTGACGTAATGATGACCTTCCCTTTCTTTCTGCTGCTGGTATTCATTATCTTTATCTTCGGGCCGTCGTTGGTTTTCATTATCCTAGTAATAGGCCTCACCGGTTGGACGGGGACTGCCCGGCTGGTCAGAAGCGAGGCCCTGTCCCTGAGGACCAGGGAATTCATCATGGCGTCCAAATCCCTAGGGGCAAGCGATACCAGAATCATCTTTCGTCACCTGATACCCAATGTCCTGAGTTCCATAATAGTGATAGCCACCCTGTCCATACCGGGTGTCATCCTGGCTGAAGCCGCTCTGAGTTTCATCGGATTGGGGGACCCCACAGTCGCCAGCTGGGGTTTAATCCTGAACGCTGGGCAGCGCAGTCTAGATACGGCCTGGTGGGTCGCGGTGGAGCCGGGATTCATGCTTTTTTTAACCGTGCTCGCCTTTAATTTCCTGGGGGACGGCATTCGAGATGCCTTTGATCCCAGGAGTCAGTTTTAGGAGTTGTGGTGGACAATACTGTATTACAGGTCAATCATTTAAAGACATACTTTTTCACCGGCAACGGCGTGGTAAAAGCAGTTGATGATCTTAGCCTTGGGCTGAGAAAAGGGGAGAGCCTGTGCCTGGTAGGTGAGTCAGGATGTGGCAAGTCAACTGCCGCCCTATCTGTTCTACGCCTGGTCGATAGCCCTCCGGGCAAGATAATGGGCGGGGAAATACTGTATGATGACGAAGACTTGCTGCGTAGCCCTGGTAAAAGGCTGAGGCAAATCCGTGGTAACCGGATTGCCATGATATTTCAAGACCCCCAATCCTCGCTCAACCCGGTATTTACCGTCGGCTACCAGATAGCGGAGCAGATAAAGCTCCATCTAGGGCTAAAACACAAGGCGGCGATGGAGAGAACCTTATATTTAATGAAACATGTGGGTATCCCCAGCGCCGAAGAAAGGCTGAAAGACTATCCGCATCAATTCTCCGGTGGTATGAAGCAAAGAGTAATGATAGCAGCGGCGCTGTCTTGCGAACCTGAAATACTGATCGCTGATGAGCCTACGACCGCCCTGGACACAACCGTAAAGGCTCAGATATTGGATATTCTCCGTGACTTAAAACAGGAAAGGAATATGTCCATTCTGTTTATTACGCATGACCTGGGTACCGTAGCCGGTTTTGCCGACAGAATTGTAGTTATGTATGGTGGTAGACTTGCTGAAGTCGGTACCACGTTTGATATATACGATAGACCTAAGCACCCTTATACCCATGGATTAATTAATTGCCTACCGCATATCTCAGCTCGAAAAGATAGACTAACACCTATCCCCGGAATGATACCAAGCTTGATTGATACCCCTGAAGGCTGTATCTTCTACCCGCGCTGCGAGCGACGGATGCCAGTCTGCAATCAGAAAAGACCGGAGGAGGTCCGTATCTCTGGAGAGCATATTGTCGCGTGCCATCTATATTCACGGCCTGCCCATTTGGAAAGGACACCCGAAAATGAGTAAAAAGCTGATTGAAATTGAACACTTAAAAAAATATTACCCGGTGACCGCCGGGTTGCTTTCGAGACATATTGCTGATGTAAAGGCAGTGGATGGGGTTACTTTTTCCATCATGGAGGGAGAGACTCTGGGACTGGTTGGCGAATCAGGATGTGGTAAGTCGAGTCTGGGTAGAACTCTGCTCAGGCTTGAAGAGCCGACAGCCGGCAGGATTATCTATAGAGGAAGCGATATTACCGTCTGGAACAGAAAACAATTAAAGAGACTAAGAAAAGAAGCTCAAATGATATTTCAGGACCCGCAGTCTTCCCTCGATCCCAGAATGACGATTGGAGATTCTATCGGTGAGGCTCTGCTTATCCATGATGCGGGCACGGAAAGGGAGAGGCTGGAAAAGGTGGGACAATTGCTCCAGCGTGTAGGTTTGGAGCCTGAACATACCACGAGATATCCCCACGAATTGAGCGGAGGTCAGAAGCAACGCATTGGTATTGCCCGGGCTCTGGCAGTGAATCCGAAACTGATTGTGGCCGATGAACCGGTTAGTGCCCTAGACGTATCTGTCCAGGCACAAATACTTAACCTGCTCATGGATTTGCAGCGGGAGCTTACATTAGCTTATTTGTTTATTGCCCACGACCTGGCGGTTATCGGGCAGGTATCCGATAGAATTGCGGTAATGTATCTCGGGCAAATAATTGAACTGGCCAATAAAAAAAAGTTGTTCCGCCATCCTCTACATCCTTATACTGAGGCGTTACTAGAGGCTATCCCGGTTCCTGACCCGCATCAAAAACGGAACAGGATTTCCTTATCAGGCGAGGTTCCATCGCCAGTTTCGCCACCTCCGGGATGCCGTTTCCATACACGATGTCCAAAGGTGATGGAAATTTGCCGCGAGGAAATGCCAGAGTTAATACCTCTAGAGTCGGAGCATTTCGTCTCCTGCCACCTTTATGATTAGGCTGCGTTTTAACCTGCTAACCATTGAAAAGGCGGAGAATAATAAAAAAAAGAACGTTTTTATTACTGCGGTAACAAATGGCCAGGATGTTACTCGCTTGTAGATTGATTCACTATATTGCTATAATTAATTGCACGATGGGTGTAAGCCCAAAATAACAATAGAAACATTATTGGATTAAGGAGTTTAAAAATGGTTTCATTGCTAGTTCTTGGTATCATCGTACTTGTCATCGGAGTCTACGTGTCACAGACCAACAAGGGAAGTCAGGGCGACCCTAAAGCTCGACTAACGGGCAGAATGGGTAGCATCATCGGGGTCGTTCTGATCGTTGCCAGTATTATCGCCGGCGCGTTCACCACTGTCCCTGCCGGCCATCGCGGGGTGGTTATTCGGTTCAGCGCCATTACCGGCGGAATTCTGAGTGAGGGTCTCCAGACAAAAGTACCGTTCATCGATTCCGTGGAGAAGATGTCAGTCCAGACCCAGAAATATGAAGCTGACTCATTAGCAGTAACGAATGACCTCCAGGATGTCAGCACTACAATTGCGCTCAACTGGCACCTGGACCCGGGTATGGCCGCTGAGGTCTACAGAACACTGGGGCTGGAGTTCATTGACAGGATAGCCGCTCCGGCCATTCAGGAGACCATCAAACAGATAACCGCCAAGTACAACGCAGAAGACCTTATCCTGAGACGTGACGAAGTCAAGGCTGCCATTACCGAGAGCCTGTCGAATCGAATGTTAGAGCGTGGCATTATAACAGAGACGGTATCGATAACCAATTTCCAGTTCAGTGAAACGTTTACGGCGGCTATTGAAGCCAAAGTCGCCGCAGAACAGGCAGTACTTGAGGCAACGAACAAGCTGGAGCGTGTCAAGGTCGAAGCCCAACAGGCACAGGCAGAGGCTAAAGGATATGCAGACGCACGAATAGCCAAGGCGACAGGTGAAGCCGAGTATATCCGTGTGGTTACTGAGGCCCAGGTTGCCGCCAACAGGGACATCGAGGGGTCTCTAACACCTGAGGTCCTGCAGTATATCCTGCTCGATAGGCTTGGGGAAGATATCAAGGTCATTGTCATACCATCGGGTCAGGGCCTCGACCTTGTGCTGCCAGAGTTTCAGCCTTGAAATTTGCCAGTTACCATTAAAAGAAGTGTAATTAGCCTCAAAACGGTTAAAACATATTATTGCTGGTAAGCGCGTTTTGAGGCTAATATTTTTCATGAACTTAAAATTTTAGCAGCAAATTAGTAGCAAGATGGAAAAACTGTGCCGAAAACTGGTAAAATCTGAAGCCAGGAGGGGTGTCCGAGTGGCCTATGGTGACGGTCTTGAAAACCGTTGTTGGTGCAAGCCAACCGTGGGTTCGAATCCCACCCCCTCCGCCACTTTGAAGCTGAAACATACAGGAATTTTCTGGTGGGTTGGCAGATGTGGTTACACGAAACGTATCTTATTGACATAGCTGGTATGGAAGTTGACTTACCGCC
>JBARQF010000209.1:0-4364 GCA_049643605.1 Dehalococcoidales bacterium | reverse complement strand
GGGTAATGATGGCGTTCATGTTTCTCCCGGTTTAAACCAAACTGGTTATCAGGTAAGCCGGAGAGAGACGATGGCGATTATGATAAAGAGGACGGCCAGGGCAATGGTGAGCCGAAACATCGTCTTTTCCAGGCCCCGCTTTGTCCGGTATACCGTGTCCGCCTGACCGAAGATGCCCCCCAGCCCACCACCCTTAACCTGAAAAAGAACAATCAGTATCAAGGCTACCGCCAGCACTATCTGAGATATATTTAAATAGGTCTGCATCTTTCCCTTCCTCTCTACCTGCTTCAGCCTTCACCCAGTTTTTTCTGCAACAGCTCACCGGCCAGAGCCGGGTTGGCACGACCCTTCGTCGCCCGCATCACCTGCCCGACCAGGAACTTAAGCGCTTCCTCTTTGCCCGACCTGTAATCGGACACGGCCTGCGTATTTGAGTTTATCACGTCAACGATGGCGTCTTCAAGCTCCCCGGTATCGCTAATCTGGCTGAGGCCACGTTCTTTTATGATTTCCTCAGCACTTTTCCCTGTATTGTATACTTCGTCCAGCACAAATTTGGCAGTTGGTATATTAACGAGACCTTCGGAACTCATTGCTACTATTCTGGTAGTTTGTGCCGGCCCAACCTTATCACCAAAGACATCCATTTCTATATTGTTTTCGTTCATTATACGGCTGACCTCACCCAGAAGCCAGTTGCTCACTTCCTTGGCCGCCTTATCCTGAGACAACTTCTTGTAGGCCTCGGTTCTGGTGGCATCCTCGAAGTAATCCGCCATAGCCTTGTTGCTGGTGAGCAGGCTGGCATCATAGAGCGGCAGCCTGTACTCCTTCATAAACCTGTCCCGCCTGTCTTCGGGTAATTCGGGTAATTTGGCCTTTATTTCCGCCACCCGCTCCCGGCTGATGGCAAGCGGGGGGAGGTCGGGCTCAGGGAAGTAGCGGTAGTCGTGGGCGTACTCCTTGCTGCGCTGCGACACCGTCTTTCCCTTCTCTTCCACCCAGCCCCGCGTTTCCTGCACCAGTTTTTTCCCCTCACTGAGTGCCTTCCTCTGCCGTTTGGCCTCATACTCCATCGCCAGGTAGACCGCCCGGAAGCTATTCATGTTCTTGACCTCAACCTTGGGCCCCAACTTGGCACTGTCTTTAGAACGGATGCTGATGTTGGCGTCACAGCGGAAGCTCCCTTCTTCCATGTTCCCCGTGGAGACACCCAGGTACTGGAGGATGCTGCGCAGCTTTATCAGGTACTGCCTGGCCTCCTCCGGCGAACGCAGGTCCGGCTCGCCGACAATCTCCATCAGGGGCACGCCGGAGCGGTTCACGTCCACCAGGCTGTACTCTTCGCCATCATTGGCCGTGCGGTGCAGCAGCTTGGCCACATCTTCTTCCAGGTGAACCCGGGTGATGCCGATTTTCCTTTTCTGGCCATCAACTTCAATGCCGAGCCAGCCCCCTATACCGATGGGGGCATCATACTGGGAAATCTGATAACCCTTCATCAGGTCCGGATACGGGTAGTTCTTGCGGTCGAACTTGGTGTCGTCCGAAACGGTACAGTTCAGCACCAGCGCCGTCATAATGGTGAATTCCACCGCCTGCCTGTTTATCACCGGCAGCACACCGGGCATGCCGAGGCACACCGGGCAAACGTGGGTATTGGGCGGGGCGGTAGCATAATCAGCGCTGCAGCCGCAGTACATTTTACTCCTGGTCAACAGCTGAGCGTGTACTTCCAGCCCGATAACAGTCTCAAAGTCCATGACAGGTCCTCAAATCGATAACGAGTCCAGTATAGCAACATTGGGTATAGCTGACAAGAACGATTATCCAGCCGTGGCGAGAGATAATAAACCGGTGGCAGCTGTGGTATAATAGCCTACGGCAACGGGGCTGTAGCTCAGTCGGGAGAGCGCCTCCTTTGCAAGGAGGAAGTCAGGAGTTCGAGTCTCCTCAGCTCCACCAGGAACATCCTTTCGGAGGTAAAACGTGAAGGTTATTGGCTTTAGCTCCGGCGGTATCGGGCATGAGGGCAATACTGACCGCATGGTCAAGGCAATTATGGCCGGAAGTGGACACGAATACGAATTCGTCAAGCTCTCCGACTTAAACTATTCCGGCTGCAAAGGATGCGTGCAGCTCTGTGCCAAGCGCCAGGTATGCCTTCTAGAAGATGACCTCCTGCCCTATTACCAGAAAATCAAGGAGGCTGATGCCGTTGTCGTTGGCAGCCCGGTCTATTTCCGGAACATAAACGCCGATTGCTACAGCTTCCTGGAACGTTTTTTCGGATACCGTCACGTTAAGAGCGCCATCCAGAACAAGCCTTTCGCCCTGGTTGTCTGCGGACATGACAAGATAGAAGCCGGCGTGGATTATCTTCAATGGTTCCTGCAGCGTTTCGGGGTCAAGATACTGGACACCGTGGGCTACATTTCAAAGTCGCCTCCCTGTCTCAGCTGCGGACGGCATCAGGAATGCCGCATCGGAGGGCTGTACCAGGTCAGAGGTAAAGCCGCTCTCTCCCTGGTTATCGAGCCGGGGCTCTTTCAGAGATGGGAGGATGACCCGGTCACCAGAGAAGCCGTGGAAGCTGCCGCCGGGAAGCTAAGGGACCTCGGTGACAACGGTTGATGGCGAAAAAGCAAAACACTTACCATATTTGCCCTGCTCCACTCGCCCTGCCCCCAAAGCTGGTCCGGGTTTGATGCAGTACAATGAGAACCGAGAGGCCTACAGAACAGTAGAGGAGGTGCCATGATGTCAAGTCTGGCTCAAGAAGCGCCCGGCGCCCGGGAACTGCTGATGGGCAATGAAGCAATTGCCAGAGGTGTCCTGGAGGCGGGAGCCCAGTTCGTTACCGGCTATCCGGGAACTCCGTCTTCGGAGATAGTGGGGAGTTTAGCCAGGGTTGCCAATGAAGCCGGGATATACGTGGAGTGGTCAACCAACGAGAAGGTGGCCACAGAGGCCGCCGCAGCGGCTTCCTTCGCCGGATTACGGGCATTTTCCGCCATGAAAACAGCCGGCATAAACGTCGCTCTGGACTTTCTGTCCCACCTGAATTACTCGGGTCTCGGTAAAAACGGAGGCGGTCTGGTGGCTGTGGTCTGCGATGACCCCGAGGGGCATTCCAGCGGTGACGAAGCCGACTCGCGCTGGCTCGCCAGCGCTGAAGGCATTCCCATGCTGGAACCGGACAGCCCGGAAGAAGCCAAGGAAATGACAAAATGGGCCTTCGACCTTTCCGAGGAGTTCAACGGCTTCTTCCTGGTAAGAACTACCACCCGGATTTCGCTTTCCAGCGGTCCGGTCACGCTGGGCAAGATAACCGTTACGGGAAGGAAGGCCAGCTTTGATACTTCGCAGTGTATTTCGCCCTATCTGGCCAAGCTCCACCATAGCGATGTCCTCGAGAGACTGGCCAGAGTAGAGAAAACCTTTGAGAAATCCTCCTTTAACTGGTACCGGGGCCCGCAGAAACCGGAGCTGATTATTGTCTGCAGCGGCGTCGGCACCCGCTACTCTCTGGAAGCAATAGAATCGCTCGGCCTGGGTAAATCGGTGGGCATATTGAAACTGGGAACACTCTGGCCGTTTCCCGCAAAATTCGTGGAAAAGCATCTCTTGAAAACGAACCGGGTTCTGGTAGTAGAAGAAATCGACCCCTTTCTCGAAACCTTCGTGAAAAAGACGGCCTTCGAGTCGACCGTGCTGGCCGGTGACCTTAAAGTCTACGGCAAAGAAACCGGCCACCTGTCCAGGATAGGCGAGTTAAGCCCAGACCTGGTATCAAAGGCGCTGGCCGCACTTTTTGAGACCGAATATGTCGATAGAGACGCGGATTACAAGCAAAAAGCCGGTGATATCGCGGCAAAGCTGCTTATTGACCGCGGCGTAACCTGGTGCGCGGGGTGTCCACACCGGGCAAGTTTCTGGTCTATCAAAAAAGCCCTGCAGAAAGACGGCCGAGATGGCTTCCTGACCGGCGACATCGGCTGCTATACGCTGGACGTCTTTCCCGCCGGCGATAAACTGACGAAAGCTTTGCATGCCATGGGCTCCGGGGCCGGACTCGCTACCGGGTTCGGCCATCTCAGCCAGTTTGGGTCGGAACAGCCGGTTATGGCCGTGTGCGGTGATTCGACCTTTTTCCATGCTTCCATACCCGCCCTCCTCAGCGCCATACACAACAAATCAAACATGGTGATGATAGTGCTGGACAACCGGGCTACGGCAATGACCGGCTTCCAGTCCCACCCGGGGACAACGTTCGATGCGATGGGAAATACGGCTCCCGCCATAGACGTGGCGAACCTCTGCCAGAGCCTGGGATGCCGGGTAGTGATAACCGACCCCTT
>JBARQF010000208.1:0-3295 GCA_049643605.1 Dehalococcoidales bacterium | reverse complement strand
CATCCTTTGGACAAGTTTTGAATATCTGAAAAGCTCTCCTCAATACCCGACTCGACACCAATATTACCTAATTCTCTCATTCCTGGAGTATCGATTATCATTGCTCCTTGGTCAAGGACTACTAATTGTCGACGAGCTGTTGTATGTCTTCCCTTCCCGTCCTTCTCTCTGACTAAGTTTATTTTAAATGCGCCGCGCCCAATCAGACGATTTAGGAGAGTAGTTTTACCCACTCCAGATGAACCAAGCAGACAATAAGTTTTACCAAGCTCCAGTACCTGCTGGATTTCCGGTAACCCTAAACCAGTTTCAATGCTGTAGGCAATGGTTTTACATTTGATACCTGTATTTCTTATCTCTGAGATTTTACTCTCCAATTCTTTTTGGCTGACTAGGTCACTCTTACTCAATAGAATCACAGGCTCGATATGACTATCGTTTACCATCACCAGGTATCGTTCTAGTCTGCGCAGATTGAAATTGAAATCACATGACTGAACAATAAATGCCACATCGATGTTCGAAGCAATTATCTGATAATCGACTTTCTTGCCGGCGCTCTTACGTCTTAGTATTGTTTTCCTCGGTAATAGGTCGTAAATAATAGCGAATGTATTATCGTTGTAATATTGAACAAATGCCCAGTCTCCAACCACGGGATATGCGATTATCGACTCTGCAGAAAATCTGAATTCGCCCGCAAGTTCGGACAGGACTTCGCTGTTTTCATTCCTAACAAGATAGCTACCTTTGTTGACAGCTGTAATACGGGCTATGCTGTAGCCAGGCTTGCCTGACTCCTTTTGCCTCTGCTTAAACCAGTCATTGAATCCGAGAGTTTGCAGTTCCATAGCAAATATTAAATAAGTCTTAACGCTGTAGGAATGCGACCAATTATGACAACACCCTCTACCCTCTGCAACCCCACGCCCGGCTGCGCAGCCTGGAGCTACGCTATCCCCTCCAGCCCTTTCACCACATCATTGAGGTCGTTGAAGGGCGTGCACTTCAAGCCATTCTGCCGGCAGTGGGCCAGCAGGTCATCGCGGGCAAAGACATAGTGGGACAGACTGGCCGGCATTATATCCGAATACCCGTCGCCAATGTAGGCCACGCGGTAGCCCTGGCTCAAATGCCATTCCACGTATAATTGCTTAAATTTATCCAGCACCGGCTGACCATCGGGGCCGATGTAAGTAATCTTGAGGCCGTCCGGATTGAACTCGGTATGCGCGGCAAAGACCTCTATACCCGTAACGCCAGCATGTTTCAGGATAGCATCGATATAAAACTTCAGCCCGTTGCTGACGATGATAAATTCAAATCCTTTTCGCGAACATAAATCCAGCATCTCCCTGAATCCGGGGCGAATGCTTACCCGGTTGCCGGTAAAGAGATAATCGAGCATCGTCGCCTCATCGACTTTAATCATGTTGAAAGTCCTCTGGCTGAAGACGCCGACCGGTATCCTGCGCTCACGATATTCCTGTAAAATCTGCCGCCAGTCGCCATCGGCAAAGGCATCGAGGAGCATAAAGCTCACATCAAACTCGGCGATGGTGTTGTCAAAGTCGCATTGAACCAGTGTTTTAACTTCAGTGGAATTCATGCTTTCTCCAGTAGTCGGTGATAATTTTGCGGTCCCGGCTGCAAACCAGATGGTAAACAGCGTTCCTCATACAAGATACCATTGAAGCGGCGTGGAAGTCTATCCGCCGAGGTGTTAAAATGAAATCGGGCATGGGAAGGAGACATGATTGACTGGTAATTCCTACAGACTTCTGGCGGTGGACATTGACGGCACGCTGGTAAATCGACACGGCACTATTTCGGACAGGGACAAAGAGGCGTTGTCCCGCGCCCGCGAATCGGGAGTACAGGTGGCGCTGTCCACCGGACGCGGCCTTCAGGCCACCACAGGTGTTATCACTGAGCTTTCACTTGACAGCTACCATATTTCGTTCGACGGCGCGCTGGTCAGCCACCCCGCTTCCAGCGACGAAATATACGCCAGCCCCATCAGCAAGGAACTGGTAAGGCAGATGATTGACACCGCTCACGATTGCGGTGTTGACCTTGAACTTTTCACCGTGACCCACTACTTCGTGGAGCGGGAGACGTGGTCAACCGAAGCCCACCGCGACTTCTTTAACACGCCCGCAACAATCGTCGACTTCCATCAGATATGGGAGCGGGAGAGGGTCATCAAAGGCGGTCTGGTGAGCACCAGCCCCGAGGAAGCATCCAGGGTCGCCGGTTTCCGCCGCCGACTTGACCACCAGCTTCACTTTTCACTGGCAAAAGCTCCAGCCTTTCCCGGGGTGGATTTCACAAACGTTCTCTCCCCCGGCGTCTCCAAGGGGAAGGCTCTGGAAAAGCTGGCCGCCCACCTGCAGGTGCCTCTCGACGAGGTTATTGCCATTGGGGACGGCACCAATGATATCTCACTGCTGACAGCGGCAGGGTTAGCCATCGCCATGGGTAATGCCGCGGACGAGGTAAAAGCAATCGCCGACTACGTTACCCTGGATGTCGACCGCAGCGGACTGGCGGCAGCCATCGACGAATACATCTAGCCCAGAAATCGCACCAGCAGGTCGGAAAATTCACGCATTCTCTGCCGGTAAACACTGTGCCCGGAATTCTGGAAAACGCTCACCTGGCAGTTTGGAATCTGCTCAGCAGCGAGGAAGGCATGGTGAACCGGGACGATATTATCATTGGCGCCCCAGACCAGCAATGTCGGCATCAGTAACTCGGAAAGCCGGTTCAGAAGAACCGTGGTCTGACCCTTCACCGTCATCACGCTTTTCCCGATGCTCATCCTGAGGAGAGAAGGCGGGGCTATTTTTCCCAGCGGGCAGTGCAGTTTCCTGGCCAGCCATCCTGTTGCCCGGAATACACTGACTACGGTTTTCCTGGCAATGCGATAAAACACGGGCCGAGACATAATTCTGGCCCAGAGCGCGATTTCTCTTCCCAGGCAGAGACTGCTGACCAGGACCAGCCGCTTGATTCGATGCGGAAAATCCAGCGCGTAGCGCAGGGCAATTCCTCCACCCAGCGAATGCCCGACAAGGTGAAAGTGCCCCAGCCCCAGACTGCGGGAGAAATCCTCCACGAACGTGACGTATGAAGCCAGGTCAAAATCCTCTTCAGCGGCCTTACTGTGACCGAAACCGGGGAGGTCCGGCAGATAGACCTGATAATATTTAGAGAGCTCAATGACATTTTGCAGCCAGGCATGACCGCTGTCGCCGCCACCATGAATCACAATCAATGGCTCGCCTTCCCC
>JBARQF010000207.1:0-9283 GCA_049643605.1 Dehalococcoidales bacterium | reverse complement strand
CGATTCCCCCTCTCCTTTGAAGGAGAGGGCGACCCAGGGGGAGAGGTAGTTATGAATTTGACTGAAATGAGAGCCATCGTCCGGCGCGACCTCCATGATGAGGACACTGGCAACTACCGCTGGACGGATGATGAACTGGACAGGCATATTGCCCGCGCGGTGAAGGATTTATCCGAACGCCTGCCCTGTGAGGAGAAGGCGGTTAAAGCCACGACCTCAGGCTCGCGGGAGCTGGATATATCGAATCTATCAGACAGGGTTATCGTGGTGGCTATCGAGTATCCGGCGGACCAGTTCCCCAAACGCTACCAGAGGTTCTCGTTGTGGGAAGATGTTCTGACCATCCTGAGTGAAGAAATCCCGGACGGTTCCAACGCCTGTGTCTACTATGGCAAACTCCACACCCTTGACGCCAGCAGCTCCACCATCCCCGAGCTGCATGAAGACCTGGTGGCTGCCGGCGCTGCCGGTTATGCCGCCATTGAGTGGGCCATCTTCACCGTCAATCGGGTGAATGTCGGCGGGAACGTCACACCCCGCGAGTTCCATGACTGGGGCCGGGAAAGGCTGAACTACTTCCGACAGGAATTGAGGCGGCTGGGGAGGAGAAACCGGGTCAGGTTTAATGCCCTGTACCGGCCGTATTATCCCGCGGTTTCGAAGTCGACCGATTACGGTCCGTGATGAGAGGCATCCATGGCAAAACAAATGGAGATAATGAAAGATGGCCTGCCCCGTGAGGCATTTGCTATCGCTGGAGACCCGGAGAACCCGGATACCTGGCGGTTGCCGCATCATAAGAAAAGCATCCGGCGGGCGCTCAAGGGCGACCTTGATGTTGAACGGACGGTCGATTGGGATGAGGCTGCAACCGCAGCGAGCGCCCTGTCCCCGTTGAATCGGGATAAAAGAGTGCCGGCCAGCCCGGAAGAGATTCTTGAAGCCGCCAATCACCTTGCCGGGCATTACCGGAAGGGAAATAAATCGCTGCCGGATATTCTGGCGGCACTGGTATGAGAGGGAAAAATGCGTGACCTGACATCGACATTACTGGCGGCCCAGAAAGAAGCCACTGCCATTCCCTGTGTTAAAGTGGAAGCCAGAAACAAGGTTACCGGCGTGGTTAGATATGACTGGGCCAGGCTGTATACCGGCGCTGAGGATGATTATTACCATGCCGTGACCATGCCCGGTGATGGCTCTCTGGTTCGCGTCAGGGTAACCCTGCCCGGTGACTCCCGCAAGCTCTACCGCCAGCGGGTGGCCAACCCCGGCCCTTCCAGTGACTTCAGCCAGTGGACCGACACCGGTCAGCTCAATGCGGCTGCCGTTGCCTGTGCCTCGCTGGGAAATGAGGTTTCCATTTTCTGGATAGACGGCGTGAACCGCAAGATTCAGCGGATAGAGAGCACCGATTACGGTGTTAGCTGGGGTAGTCCGGAGGTTATTGATTACTGCCCGACGACCAACATCGGTGGCCTGGCGGCTGCCTATAAACCGGGCGGTGACCTGGCCATATTCTTTGCTGACCAGGCAACGCTGTATGTGAAAAAGAACATCAGCGGTCAGTGGCAGCCGCGTTCCAGCTGGGATAAAAGCACCGGTGACCTTTCCGGCATCGCTGCCGTCTACGGGAGCGACTGGAACCTGCTCGTTACCGCCCAGGATTCATCGGGCAATTTCAAACTGTGGTCGCTTGTCTACGGCGACGGCGGTGACGTTGCAGCGGGAAGCTGGTCGGCTTTGAAGGAGCTGGCATCGGCGCCCTCGGGCGGCGAGTTTGAGTACCTTCAGCCGTTTCTGGATAAACCGGATGTCTACCGCGGTTTCTTTGTGGAGAAGTTTTCCGGCAGCCAGACGTACCAACGTCCTTTCTGGTCGCATACGGTCCCGGGTGCCAGTTTCACGGATAATCTATGGCGGGAACCGGTCCCGTTCAATCTATCATCTGAGTACGGCCTGGCCATAGCACACCACGGCGACTACGGCTGGCTTTCCTGCCCGGCAGGTGTTTGGCGCGCCGGAGCAACCGTACAGAGTCTTGACCTGACCGGTGACGTGCTCGCGGTAAGGCAGGAAGCGGGAGAGACATCGGGAAAACTCACCGTGGAACTGAGAAACGATGCCGGGCAATACGCCTCGCCGGGGCAGGGAGAACTGGCTGTTCTTGACATCGGCTGCCAGCTGGACTTCAGCCCCGGTTACCGGACGGAAGATGGTGATGAGGTCAGCGCCGGGCAGGCTTATTGTCTTGAAAGTTATGAGCATACCAGTGCCGGTGGCGCCGCCAGCCTCGTGCTGCAGTCCCTGGATAGCTGGGAGGCCATCGCCAGGTGGAGGGCCAGGCACCAGTTCCGCTGGAACCGGGACTCTGAAGAAATGAGCGTAAAGGATATTCTCGCCTTCGTCCTGGCGCGGGTGGGGCTGAAGCTTGAGGTTGCATCACAGTCATCGGTCATCACCGGTTTCTATCCCGACTTCACCATCAATTCCGGTAACGCCGGTGAAACAGTTATCCGAAAGCTGCTCTCTTTTGTTCCTGATGTGATATTTATCGAAGGCGCGACTGCCCGCATTGTAAACCCCCAGTCGTCAGATAGCTCCGTGTACAGCTATGGAGATGGACACCCGGTTTTGGAAGGGAGATATCGTCGGGGAGGCTGGGAGCTCAACCGCGTTCAGGTGGAGGGTTATGACGCGGGCAGCGATGAGATGATTGTGGTTGACCGTTTTGGCTGGGACCAGGTAGACCGGCTGTACGACAGGCTGAGACAGCTGGAAGATGGGAATATCGACACTGTGGCCAGAGCACAGGAGCGTGGCGACGCTTACTTGAGGCAGGCGGAGTTGACATCGGCCAGCGGCACCATGCTGGTACCGGTCAACTGCGGCCAGCAACTCTACGACGTCATTGATATCACGGACAATCGGGCAGGGCTGAATATGGCAAAGCGGCGGGTACTTGGCTTTGTTCTCGTTTACAGTCCCCGCCGCGGAGAATACCGCCAGCGTCTGCAGCTGGGTGCAGTGTAATCGCGATTGTGGAAGGACAGTTAAATTGAGCTTAAGAAAAGGCGTCTTGCAGAGTTTCAGTGCCGTTAATTACACGGCGACCGTGCAACTGACCGGCAGTTATAAAGCTTATCTGGAGGGCATCACCGTGGCCCGTAATATCCCCACCGGGGAAATGACTGCCGGCCGGAAGGTGGCGGTCGTCTTCTTTGATGAACATAACCCCAGAGATGCGGTGGTGGTTGCGGTCTATACTTAAACAGGCTCTTGGGATATCAGACCGGGTTTAAGCGGCCCCGAAGATGTCCCGCCCCACCCCGGCATGCTCTCTGCTTTTAACACAGCCCGGGGGGTATTTCGCCTTCTCCGGTGCCGGTGCGGCTGGTTTCTCTGGAGGCGGTGCTTCCCCGGTGGACGGCTTCCTCTGTTGCAGGGCCTCCGCAATGTGCTCGAGGACTTTGTTCTGCTCGGCGGCTCCCCGTTTGAGTTCATGAGACGCCTCGGCAAGCCCCTGGATAGCGCTGGTGTGGCTCCTCAGGTGCTCGGCATACTCGGCCATGGCGCCAGCGAAGCTGCTCAGCGCTTCCTGTGTCTGGGACATCACTTTATCAGTGCTATCCATCCGCTGGGCCAGCGTTTCGGTATCACGCACGGTCTCTCTGATAACCGGCGCAAATATGCCGCGATGTACCTTCTGCCCGCCGCGGCTGAGTTCGCTGGCGTAGAGGTAGAGGGCGAAAAGAGACAGGGCAATGAAAACGAATATCAACCCCTGTTGGCTCTGCAGGTAGAGAAAGGGGAAACCCAGGAAGGGAATCTGATGGCTTACCGTGCCCCTCAGGTCATTGGCGCGAACCGTGAAGGGGTCCTCGCCGGCATTATCGCCTTTGGTGCGCCAGGCAATGCCGAATTGGGTCTCGCGTACCTCAAGCACACGGTGAGCGACTATCGGCGGGTAATTATAGAAATCCTGGATGGCCGATGGGACGTTATAGACAATAATGTCACCAACCTTGACGTCCGCCGCATCCTTATCTTTTATCAGGATGAGGTTGCCGGCGTGGAGTTCAGGCTCCATACTGGTGCCGAAAACGGGCATAAACGGCATGACGCCTCTTACGGCCATGAAAGCAGCGAGGCATGTCGCCACCACTGCAATCAGCGTAAGCGCACGCTTGAAACGAAATGTCCGGGTGAAGATTATAGTAAGTATTTCCCTCATCTGTCGCCTTTATCCTGTTTTGTTCTACTATAACTGTAACACGCAGGCATAAAGATTGGCGTAAAAAAAATAAAGATTTCGTAAAGGTTCCGTTAAGCTTTCGTAAATAATCACCTTTATTCTAGCGCTGTGTCGCTTCGCCGTAAAATTCAGGGGTTACCGTCCACCCCGAATTCCATTCATATTGAGGTACTTGTAGGCGCTGGTCAGGTAAACGTCAACCAGCACGTCACCGCTGTAGACGGCGCTGGGAGTGATATCAAATAAATCACCTGTGGGGAAGTCCCCACAGGTGGTGTTTTCCGATCGGTTATCGGTTATTGAGCTCCAGTTGGGCTGGCTGGCTGAGACAATAGTGTTTTAATTAGCTTATCGCTGTGTAATTTCACACCATATCTGGGGCTGGTAGCTGCTACCAGTGAGCGTTTTGAACGGGTGCAGCCGGTACCCGCCGCCAGTAAGCACAACTTTGTAAGGTCCGGTGCCGGTACCGTTCGACCAGGTAAACAGGGCCTCGGCGTTCTGAAGGTTGAGGACCTGGATGGTTCCCTGCTCATCTGCTGTGCTGTTGGTACTGTCCTGGAATTCAACCGACATGTTAACGTGTTGGTATTGCCGTACTAACTCGCCGGTGTTAACCATGTAGACTGTGATTACCAGGTCACCGGTGTAGCTTGCGTCCGGGGCGATGTCGAATAGCGTGCTCGACGGCCAGGTGCCGGTGAATTTGCCGAAAACGGTTGGTGCGGTGATGCTGCCGCCGGCCGTAACGTTGGCGAAGTCAGACGCCGGTGCGCTAACGCCGATGGTGGCGGTGGCGGTGGTAAAGGTGTAGGCAAACATGCCGCCAGTTACCACTAACAATGCTACTACGGAAATCAGCAATATCTTTTTCACTTGTGTGCCTCCACTTAATGACAGTTGATGCTAATCTTGCTGAAATTTTATCACTTGTCATAATATTTGTCAACTTTTTCCCGCTTCGGGGTTGCCTCATTTGAGGCAACCCCTCGGACTGACCCTAAGCTATCTTACTGTGCCTGGAGAACTTCAGCCGTGAATGACGGGCTAACCGTTCCTCCAACGGCATTGATATATGCCCAGGGGAATGCTTTGTAGACACCGCCGTCGCACCGGACTCTATATTCGGTACCCGGAGTCATATTGGCGGAAACGAAAGTGACTACGCCGTTGTTAAGGGTGATGGGCCTGGTAATGTTACCTTCTATGTCCATCGATGCGTTGTCAGAGGCTTGAACCAGCTCCAGCCTCATCAACCAGAGCCCGTAGTTTTTACCCAGCTGATCGATATTGTCCAGGTAGACATTAACCGCTACATCGCCGGGGTAGCCGCTGGTCAGGTTTACGCTAAAGAGGTAGCCCGTTGGTAGAGCACCACGATAACCTCCGAATATCGAGTAGGTAGGTGGGTTCGAGTAGGCGCCAATATCGGCATAGTCAGCACTGCCTGTGGCAGTTATTGTGGTGCTACTTGTCGTGTACGCGTAGGCGAACATGCCTCCGGTAACCGCCAGGGACGCCACCAGAGCGATAATCAAGTAACGTCTCAGAGTGTTCCCCATGATTCCACTCACTATGTTGTTCATTTTATCTTCCTCCTTTTTGGTAGTTGACATTTGGGCTTTGTTTTTCTACTATATGTTTACTATTTCCTCGGGGTGGTAGGTTTTCCTCTGCGAGTCTTTTTCAGGAATGCCTACCATCTTTAATAGTGCCCGCTTTTTTTATTGGTCTCACATTCGATCACCCCCTGGTACTCTGCTTGTTTAACTTATATCTCCGCTGAGGGATTTGAAACGTTCTTTCAAACTCTCCTTGAAAGCGGTGAATTCTTCTTTGGTGATATATTCGGTACCCGGTTTACCGGTGAAACTGACCCTTGATACTGCTGGTAAACCGCTCTGTGCCAGCTCAATCAGCATCAACTTCTGGTCGTTGACAACCAGCTTGTAATGTATCGACTGAAGCCGGTTGTCGAGCGCCTCATCGTCGATGCTCAGTGTACTGGTTACCTGTTCCTTGGTGTTTCCATCGGCGACCTGGTGCAGGATTTCCGCCTCGCGGGGAGTGAGGTGCGCCAGCAGTTGCCCGACCTGTTCGCCGAGCGAGGAAAACGCAGTAAAATCGTCGAGAATCCGGGAGGTAATTTCCGGTTTCCAGATGGCCTCGCTTATCGGCTGTTTGCCTTTTGCCACTTCCCGTATCGTGTTGATTACGACATCGGGGTCAACATCCTTGGTAAAACAGGCACCGGCACCGCTTTTCAGGGCGTTAAAAAGCTGGTCTTCGCTATAGCTGTCCAGGACCAGGATAACCGATACTTCAGGCAGGGTTTGTTTAATCTTACGTGTAGCTTCAAAACCGTTTAGCGTATCATGGCTGGCATTCAGGATTGCCACCTGTGGCGGATTGGACTCGATAAAAGTGAGTGCCTGCTCATTGCTCACATCCTCACCGACCACTTCCATATCTTCCTCGCCGGACAGGGTGAAGTGAATGCCTTCGCGGAAAAGCACTTGCCAGTCGGCTAGAAATACGGTTATCTTTTCCATGCTCAGCTCCTTTGAAGCTGTAATAATCTACTTATTAATCTAGCATGTGGGCATAAAGAGAGGCATAAAAAAAATAAAGATTTCGTAAAGGTTCTATTAATGTTTCGTAAAGAATAGAGGGTGGAATGATTGGTGGCACGGTGGTTGGGGAAAGGCTTCGGGTTTTCCGGCTGGAAGTCAGGCGGGGCTGACGAACTTGTAGCCCATGCCATGCTCGGTAACTATGATGCTGGGTGACTCAGCATTGTCGCCGAGCTTTTGCCGCAGGTGCTGGATGTGTACTCTGAGCAGGTCTCTGGCGTCACGATATGCTTCGCCGCAGGCTGTGACGAGCAGGTTTTCATGGGGAAGTAAACGCCCTTCATTCTTGATGAGATGGTAGAGCAATTTATATTCCGTGGATGTGAGCTTCACCGGATTGCCGTCAACCACGACCTCATTGCGAGCAAAGTCAATTTGCAATTTCCCACTGGTGTAGGGCGGTTCCTCGGCGGGAGACGGCGCACCCCGGGCACGGCGCATTACCGCCTGCACACGGGCAATCAGTTCAATATGGCTGAAGGGCTTGGTGACGTAATCATCAGCGCCCAGTTCGAGCCCCTTGGCGATGTCCGTATCTTCGCTCTTCACGGTAAGCATTATTACCGGCACCTGAGAGAAGCGCCGTATCTCGCGGAGCACCTGGAAACCGTCCATATCGGGCAGCCCGACGTCAAGTATGACCAGATCAGGTTTTTCCTTCTCGATAAGCTCCAGTCCCTTACTCCCATCATTAGCCGGGGACACTGTGGCGTTGCCCCACCGTAGCTGAAAGCACAATGTGACGACCTCTATTATTTCCGGGGAATCGTCAATGACTACTACTTTCATCAATCCACCTCTGAAGTTTGCCCCTGACCCGGTAGCGGTAGAGAGCAGATAAAGCGGCTGCCCTTTCCCGGGGTACTCTCCAGCTGGATGTTACCGCCGTGAAGTTCTACCAGGAATTTGGTAATGGCCAGTCCCAGTCCGCTTCCTTTACCTCCGCTAATCTGGTAATAAGGTTGGAAAACCATCTCCCGCTTGTCCGCAGAAATGCCGATGCCGTTATCAGCCACCGTAATAATAAGATTGGTGTCATTCTTGGTGGCACTCACCGTTATGTTCCCTCTCTCCGGAGTGAACTTGCTGGCATTGGCCAGTAAATTCAGCATAATCTGTTCCAGGTAATGACGGTGCGCTATGATTTGAGGCAGGGTAGTGGGCAAATCAACATTTAAGGATTGGTTCCGGCTGTGCGTAATCGGATAAATCTGAGAAGTGACACCATGAACGATTGGTTCAATCTCAATCAGTTCAGGTTGGAAGGAGAACTCGCCGGAAAGCAGCCCGGCCATTTCCGAGAAGTGAGAAAGTTTTTCATCAAGGCTGTGCGCATTGCGAATGATATTCTGGGTAAGTCTCAGCGGCATGCTTCCATGAGTTGACTGGAGCTCTTCGACCAGAAGTTCTGCGGAAACAATGATGGCGGTAAGCAGCGTTTTCAGCTCATGGACGGTGGCATCGCCAAAGCCGATCTTTTTGCTTTCCTCATTGTTTATCTGTTCGCGGTCTTCCATATCTACCGTCGTCGGTAAATCTAATTATACCGCCATGGTCACAGGCTATCAATCAGTTTCTTTGCTCATTGCCTTGGCAACGAGTTTTAACGTGTTGAGAATGCCAATGACCGCCCGCTGAATCTCAACCGGCTCTTCGGCTAAAATCTTGGCGACATACGGGTCTAGGCGTGGGCTGCCGTACGCTGTGCTTCTCTCTTCGGCTACTCCGGAAGTGTGTGGCGACAGGAAACCGGCGAGGGTGAAGAGCTCATCCTCGTCAAAGCCCAGCGGCTGGGCAATTCTTCGCAGGATGTGAGCCGAAGGGAAGCGCTCGCCCCTTTCAATACGTCCCAGATGAGATGAAGATACGCCTGAAGTAGCGGCGAGTTCCTGCAGGGTCAACGGAATGGTGATTCTCTGCTGCTTTATTATTCTGCCGAGATCATTATTTACTCGTGGCATGTCTGCACTCCTCGATTATCCTTATTTTAATTCGCCAAATGGCAAATGTCAATATAGCTGATTTAGAGCCATTTGTCCATATCCTTTCATACTTATTCTATACTGGCAAGATTAAAATGTAATAAAAATAGTGATTAAATTTCATTAAAATTCGCTGGCGGAGATTATCGCCTTTTCTTGACATCTGTCTAAATTACTGACTAAAATGTGATGGTGTCGTGTGTTGTGGTGTGGATGCTTGAGCTTGGTCACCTTTTTTAAATAGTTGGGTAAATATAATATACTCTTGTTTCGGAAGGGGGCTGATGTTATTTGGCCCAGGTAATGGCGGGCGATAACGAGAGCTTTGAGAGTCTGCTCAAAAGGTTCAACCGCCGTGTCCAGCAGACCGGCGTTTTGTCCGAAGTACGCCGTCGGGAGCACTAGGAAAAGCC
>JBARQF010000206.1:0-9667 GCA_049643605.1 Dehalococcoidales bacterium | reverse complement strand
TTTCCCCACCCACGAACGACACCTTGCCCAGACCCGGCTGTCGTCCCTGCTCATCGGCATTTTATGCCAGTCGCTGGTCCCCAGAGTTGACGGCACGGGGAGAATTGCCGCCGTCGAAATCATGATGGCCAACGCGGCAGTCAAAAACATCATCCGGGAGGGTAGAATCCACCAGCTGCCCAATACCATCGTGACGCAGGCCCACACGGGCATGAGGCTGCTTGACCACGCCCTGATAAACCTTCACCGCAGTGGCGTCATCAGTGGCGACAGCCTGTTTTCCTTCTGCAACGACCGCGAAGAAATAGCCAAGCTTATGGGCAAGGCGGAGGTGGAATAACATAAGGCCTGCCTGACAGGTAAAAAATAATGCTGATACAGGCCGTGTTTATACACGGTCGTCTCCTTCTCTTCATGTCCCCTCCTGCTCTCCCGGGAGGGGACAATTCTTTTACGTCTTGACGAATGGAGGAAAAACGCTCAAAATACGTCGAGATGGATACCACGCTGGTTATCGTCTTTGCCCTATTCGGCACGGCTTTGGGCAGTTTCCTGAACGTGTGCATCGACCGCCTGCCCGTGGGCAGGTCGATACTTCGCCCGCCCTCACACTGCGACTCGTGCCAGCACCGGCTGTCACCTGCCGAACTGATACCCGTTTTCAGTTACCTGTGGCTGCGCCGCCGCTGCCGGTACTGCAGGGCGCTCATTCCCTGGAGACCTTTCTGGGTGGAACTGGGCACGGGCTTGCTCTTTGCCCTGAGCTACTGGTACTTTGGATTAAGCGTTTCGTTTGTCGTCATTGCTTTCTACGGCTGCCTGTTTCTCGTCATCGGCGTCATCGACATGGAACACCAGCTTATACTGAACAAGATTTCCTATCCCGCGATGGCTCTGGCGCTGGTCATTGCCGTCTTTCAACCTCCGCCAGAGCTGATTTCTCTGAACCTTGCCTGGCCCTGGGCGGGCATTGTCAGCAGTTTGATGGGGGGAGCGATGGGGTTTCTATTCCTTTTGCTCGCCTATTTCTTAACCTTCGCCATCTATAAGAGAGAGGCCATCGGGTTTGGCGACGTCAAACTGGTGGGGCTCATCGGGCTGGTGACCGGCCCGCAACTGGTGTTCCTGGCACTGACGCTGGGCGCGATTCTGGGCGGGGTGGTGGGCATAGTCCTGCTGCTGCTCAAGCTTAAAGAAAGGAAAGAGCCTCTCCCTTTTGGCTCCTTCCTGGCAATCTCTACCGTGCTCACCCTCGTCTGGGGAAGCGCTATCCTCAACTGGTATCTGGGTCTGCTACGCTTCTAAAATCTCGCCTTCGCCGCAGCCGCCACTGTCCGTTTTACTACCACCTATTGACAAATGGCGAAATGACCAGTACAATAGTCCTGCCTATAATGTAACGGAGGACAGTAGTGAGGGTAAACAGGCGGCGTTCTGACGTCGAAATCATGGCCGATATGCTCAAGGTGGGCGAGAATGGTGCGGGCAAGACCGAAATCATGTACAGCGCCAATATGAGCTATCGCCAGATACAGAAGTATCTCGGCTTCCTGGTGGCTAACGGCTTTATTGACAAGATGAAGATGGGCAATCCTTCCGTGACCTACCAGGTAACGGACAGCGGCTTGAAACTGCTCCAGCTGATAAACAATATCAAGGAAATGCTCGGGATGGACGAGGAAGGCAGATTATAATTCATGTTTTGCTGATTTAAACCTTGACCTGAGGACAGCGTGGTCTTCAGGTCTATTTTTAAATCTATAAGTAAGGAGATGAGCGTGGCAGATAAAAGAATGCTAATCGTTGATGCCGATATCGCCAGAAGGATTGACGAAAACCGCGGCGATATGAGCTATTCCGAATTCCTGAACTTCCTGATTGACAGCCAGTTGAAAGAGCCGGCAGTCAGCAATAACTACGTTGATAAAGACGAATTCCAGCATTTTGCCGCCGGCATGAAGGAACTGCTGCGCAATTTCCTCGAGTTTTTCCTCAGCTACGGGCTCGAACTGGGCAAACAGCCTCAGGACAAAACCTTCGATGAATTGAGCCAGAAACTGCAAGAACTGGGCAGCTCCGACAACAAGGGCAAAAAAATCTAACCACCTCACCCCTCCCCTCTACCTGAACTAAAATCCCTCACCAGCTTCACTCCTCTCAAAATAGAACTATGTTCTAGAACACAGTCACTTCCCAACCCAATTTCGACGTGCCATAGTCAATTGGAAGCCAAACTGGCTTGGGAGGTGGCTCGTGCCAAAAGCGGTCGAGCTTTTACAACAGGGCAGGAGTGAAGAGTTGTGGCAGATGTGCTGTGGCTACCTCAGGCTCTCTATGGAGCAGTTCATGAGCATACAGGAGAGGCTGCTCCTGGAACAGATAAAGCTGCTCAACGGGTGCACGCTGGGCAGAAAGCTCATGCATGGAACCAACCCGCAAACGGTGGAGGAGTTCCGCGAGCAGGTGCCGTTGACGACCTACGCCGACTACTGTCCCGAGCTCAGCGATAAAAGAGAGGCACCGCTACCTGCCGACCCCGCCTTCTGGGTGCACACTTCCGGACGCTCCGGCGACCAGCCATGCAAGTGGGTCCCGATGACGCGGGCCTTCGCCGATGAAATGAGCCGGATAATGTACGGCGCGGGCCTTATCTCCAGCTGCCGGGACTGGGGAGATACCTCCCGGATAAACAGTCACCCCAATATCGTCTATACCGTAGCGCCCCGCCCCTACATGTCCGGAACCATGGCGGAAATGCTCGGCATGCAGTCACCGATTCATTACCTGCCACCGCTGGAAGAAGCCGAGGAGCTTGCCTTTGAAGACAGGATAAAGCTCGGTTTCAGTCAGGCTCTGTCCGAGGGAATTGACTTCTTTTTCGGGCTGTCCATGGTGCTGGTGGTGGTGGGCAACAAGTTCAGCCAGTCAACCAATAAAGTTGATATCCGCCCCCTGCTCTCCCGGCCCAGAGCATTGCTGCGCCTGGCGAAAGGTATGACCAAGAGCAAGCTGGCACGGCGGCCTATGCTGCCCAGGGACATATGGTCGGTGAAAGGCATCCTGAGCAGCGGCCTCGATAGCTCCGTCTACCGCGATAAGATAAAGGAGCTCTGGGGGAAATACCCGCTGGACCTCTACACCGGTACCGAGGGTGGGGTTATCGCCACGCAGACCTGGGACTATGATAGCATGACCTTCGTTCCCAGCCTCAATTTCCTGGAGTTTATCCCGGAAAAGGAACACTTCAAGTGGCGTCTGGACCCCGAATATCAGCCCAAGACGGTTCTGCTCGACGAAGTGGAGGCCGGTGAGAACTATGAAATTGTCATCTCCAACTTCCACGGAGGAGCACTGGTGAGGTACCGTCCCGGCGATATGGTTCGAATCACCTCGCTGCGCAATGAGAGCCTAAGCATTGACATTCCGCAGATGGCATTTGAGCGACGTGCCGATGACCTGCTTGACTTCGTCTTTGTCCGGCTGACGGAGAAGACAATCTGGCAGGCAATTGAGAACACCGGCATCGCCTATGAAGACTGGACCGCTTTCAAGAAAGAAGGGCAGCCGGTGCTCAGTCTATATCTTGAGCTGAAAAATGATTACCAGGGCAGTGAGGCGGAAGTCGCTGCCGCCATACGAGAACAGATTCTAAGATCGGACAGCCAGCATAAAGACACCGAAGCACTGTATCGCGATGAATTTGCCGCCATGATTGACTTCAAGATTGAGGTGAATACGCTTTCGCCTGGAGCCTTTGCCCATTTCACCGAGCAACGGCGGGCCGAAGGGGCCGACCTGGCACATCTCAAGCCGCCGCACATAAATCCGTCTCAGCGGGTGCTTGACCTGCTGACGGAGAAACCGGAAGAGGTGGTCAGGGTCAGCCCTGAAACCACGCCTGAAACGGCGGCGGTCCGCTAGTACTTTAGTCCACCTCACTTTGGTCAAACGACTTTAGTTTTGCTTGACAGCCTTCCTGATTGAAGCAATAATTACCTCGTAATGAATATCTACGCCCTGATACCTTTAACGGCTACGATTGCCTATATTCCGCTGCTTATTACCACCATTAGCAGCCGTCCCTGGCAGAAACGACATAGATTGTTTATTCTATTTCTGCTCGCGGCAATGGTATGGAGCCTCACCGACATCTTCCTTCGCAGCAATTTATTCCCTCAGTACAACGACTTTTTACTTAAAGCCATTGTTGTTACATACACCCTGATGGCAGTGCAATTTTACTGCTTCGCTTCTTCTTTCTATGCTCCAGGTGAGAGGCGCTGGCTGCCTCTCGCCTACGCATCACTGGTATTGGTCTTCGTTCTGGTGTTATACGGTTATGTCGCCGAGGGGGTTACCTCTGTCAATGGCGACAAGCTTCACCTTGATTACGGAAGAGGCACCGTCCTTCTGGCCTTTCCTCTCCTGACCCTGGCAGGCAGGATGACCTACGTTTTCGGAAAAATGTTACGGATACTGGACAACCCAATGCTCCGCAGTCAAATATTCTCCCTACTGCTTGGCTTAATCGTTCTACTCATCTCCATTTTTGTGGCTTTCCTACCCTGGGGAAGGGAATTCGCCGTATCTCATTTCGGCGGCATTATCGTGGCCGTCATCTTCAGCTACGCGGTCCTCAGGCACCAGCTGATTGATATCAGAATCGTCTTGCGACGCGGCCTGGGATGGGTCAGCCTGGGAACTATCGGTATTGTCTGCTACGGGCTTTTGCTCGTAATCCTTAACAACGTGCTGGGCCAGAAGTTTGACCCGGCCGCCATCACCTTGCCGACAGCGCTTGCTGTTATTGTTGCCGTATTTATTTACAAACTGCGTAACTTTCTCTTCGCGACTGTGGGAAAAGCCCTGCAGGGCCAGAGCTATGACTACCGCAAGAAGCTGTCTGAATTCGCCAACAAGATACACAATGTCTTCAGCCTGAAAGAACAGGGCGGTGAACTTCTCTCGCTGGTCACCAAGGCGGTCAGATGCCGGCGAGCCCGTCTCCTCTTCCTGGAAGTCGGCGGACAGGATTTCACCACCCGGTTTGCTGAACCCAGAGGAAAAGACGATGCCATGTACAAATTCAGATTAAGCGGGAATAGCCTGATAGCGGAGTACCTGGGACGGGAGCGCAAGCTGCTGACCAGGGAGCATCTGGCCATTCTGCCCGAATTCCGGGGCCTGTGGGAGGAGGAAAAGGTAGAAATCAGTTCTCAGGAGATAGAACTCTTCATGCCGCTGATAAGCCGCGAACGACTCATTGGCATAATGGTGCTGGATAAAAAAGAGTCGGGCCGGTACTCCCTGGAAGACCTTCGCCTGCTTGAGGAGGTTACCAGTCAGGTTGCGGTCAGCATGGAGAAGGAATATCTCCGCGAGCGACTCAGAGACCGTGAAGAAGAGCTATCGGTGATAAACCGTTGCAGCGCCATTATCACTTCCAGTCTCGATATTCAGGAAATTTACGACAGCTTCATCGGCGAACTGAAGAAAGTGATTGACATCGACTGGGCATCTATAACTCTCATCGAGGACAGTCAGCTCAGGATTCTGGCACTGTATACCGAGATTGGCTCGGTCTGGAAACCCGGGGAGCAAATGCCCCTCAGGGGCACGGGTACGGAATGGGTAACCATTAATAAAAAGGCGTTGCTGGAACCTGACCTCGCCCAGAGCGGGCAGTTTATCACCGCAAAATACCATCATGACCAGGGAGTACGTACCATCGCCTACCTCCCGCTCATTGCTAAAGGGATAGTCATCGGCAGCTTTGTTGTTGCCAGCCGCAATTCGAATGCCTACTCGCAGAGACACATGACGCTTCTCGAGCAGCTCGCTTCCCAGATCGCCATGTCCATCGAAAACTCGCGCCTGTATGCCGAGGCCGAAGAGAAAGCGCGGGTTGATGAACTCACCGGGTTGCTTAACCGCCGCTCCCTGGATGAGCTGATGACCACCGAAATTAACCGACACTCGCGCTACGGCGGTGTCTTCTCGCTGATTGTCCTTGACCTCGATGGTTTCAAAGCCTTTAATGATAACTACGGGCACCCGGCCGGCGACAAACTGCTCAAGGAAGTTGGCAACGTCCTGAAGGCTACTATACGTGGCACTGACCAGGCTTTTCGCTACGGCGGTGATGAGTTCGCCGCTCTCCTGCCCAATACCCCCATTGATGCCACCAGCCAGGTGGCGGACCGTATCCGCCGTCGGATTGCCCTCAAGACAAAGGCCGGACACATCGCGATAACCGCCAGCCTTGGTCTGGCAAGCTGGCCCGCAGATGGCGTCACTGCGGTTAAAATAGTGGCCGCGGCTGATACCGCGCTTTACCGCGCCAAGCGTGAAGGTGGTGACCGCACTTACTGCGCTTCGGGAACCCTGCTGGAACTGGAAGATGCTTCGCTCGGTTCAATAGACAGCAAGAATGGCGACACAGTGAGCGCCATATTTGCACTGGCGGAAACGGTTGATGCCAAGGAGCATTACACCGACAGCCACTGGAAAAGAGTGAAGGAGTTTGCCGTCCTTCTGGCCACAGGCACCGAACTGGACCCGGAGGAAATCCACAAAATTGAAACCAGCGCCTTACTGCATGATATCGGCAAGATAAGCATCAGCGAAAAGATATTGAATAAACCGACCCCGCTGACGGCCGGCGAATGGGAAATAGTTAAAACGCATCCTCAGGTGGGAGTGAATATTGCCAGCCGTGCCCCGGAACTGGCCCCCTGCCTTCCCGGTATTCTGCACCACCACGAGAGATACGATGGCACCGGCTATCCGATTGGTCTGAAAGCCGAGGAGATACCACTGGAAGCCCGCATTCTGGCGATAGCTGATGCTTTTGCCGCCATGACCACGGTACGGAGTTATTCCCACGCCCTGTCCATTGAGGAGGCACTTGAGGAATTGAAACGATGTGCTAATACCCAATTCGACCCGAATCTGGTGGAAATTTTCCATAACGTCATCCAGAGCACCACGAAAACACCGGTGAGTATGAAAAGCAAAAAGGGGGCCTCATCGGAGGCCAGTTCTGTAGATAATTAATTACAAAATGAGGTTGTCGACAATGAATAAAATACAGGTTATTATCATCAGCCAGCAGGTGTTTTTCCGGCAGGGAATAGAGCAATCTCTCTCCACAGTACGGGACATTACCATTTCCGCCACGGCTGAGGCTTCGGATGAAGTACTCTCCATAATCGATAATATGCCGCCCGACGTCGCTCTGCTGGATATAGATGCCCTTGCAGATGCCGGCTTGAAGCTGGCGCGCCAAATAAAACTGCGCCTGCCGACAATCGGCGTGGTGGTGCTTACCTCCAGCCCGGATGACGCCCAGCTCTTTCAGGCACTCAAAGCTCAGGCGGTTGCCTATCTGAGCAAGGAGGTTAACGCCAACGAGCTGATTAACACCATAAGGCGTGTTTCCCGCGGCGAGCACCCGATAAATGAAAGCCTTACCACCCGGCCCAATCTGGCCGAGCAGGTGCTGAAGCAGTTCCAGGAACTGTCGTTGCGCAGCGAAGCGGAATCGTTCATCGCACCGCTTACCCCGAGAGAGATGGAAATCCTGAAGTACATAGCTCAGGGCTATCTGAACAAGCAGATTGCCGCCGAGCTGGACATCAGCGAACAGACGATTAAGAACCATGTTACCTCCATTTTACGCAAGCTGAACGCAAATGCTCGTACTGAAGCGGTCGTCGTCGCCATCAAGCAGGGACTGATTTCCCTTGATTGATGCACATCTTAACTTTCTTCAGGGGCAACACTTGTCATTTCTTTGTAACGTGATTCCTTTATGTCTAGTCTTGACATTAAGCACCCCGCGAATTACCATTGAAATTAAAGGGATAGAGGAATAAGGCTGGAAAATGCGGTACAGATACGAAAAAGAAGCATATCAGTTTCTCTCCGTTTACCGCTTCCTGGCGTATGCGCTGGCAGTGCTCTTCTCCCAGGTAGCCCCAGCTATGAGCACCATGCCTGCTGCCCAGCTTTATATCATCCTGGGCACGCTGGGCGTCTATACCATCCTCCGTGTTTTCTCACCCCTCCGCTGGCAGGCCAGAGGTACCATGACCTACTTGATACTGAGCGGGGATTTTATCCTCTGTATCCTGCTCGTTGTCTACACCAACGGCCTTAACAGTGTCTTCCTGCTCTACTCTCTTACTCCCATCATGACCGCCGCCCTGCTCTTTGAAGAGAGAATCGCGCTTGCTCTTGCCGCCGTCGCCACCTTGTCTCTTTCGCTCACGCATTTGTTCCTGAGCCAGTTCACGGAACGATTTACCTGGATTTTGCAGGGGCATAACCTGACGTTGCTCATCGTTTATACGCTCTTTTCCTTTGTCGTCGCCACCGTGCCATATCGCATAAACCTGAACATACGGCGCCGCATTGAAAGGGAGGCTATTATTGAAGAACGCCGCCGTATTGCCCGTGAGATTCATGACGGCGTTGCTCAGTCATTAAGCTATCTCAATCTGAAGACCAAGTCGGTAAGTGACCTGCTCACGTCAAATAATTCCGTGCAGGCGCTCACTGAGCTTAATGAAATCCGCGAAGTGGTGCAGAATACCTACGAGGACATCCGGGAATCAATCGACCAGCTGAGTACCGAAATAAGAAGCGTCTCCGTTCTCCCCGCTCTCGGCAACTATGTCAATGAATTCAGCAGCAATAACGGCATCCCGGTGGAGTTTGGCGTCTCCAGGCCCTTTGCCCAGCTTTCCCCGGTTGCGGAACTGCAGTTGCTGCGTATTGCCCAAGAAGCATTGACCAACGTCCGACGTCATGCGATGGCCAGCGGTGTTGAGTTAACGCTGAGTAACACCGGAGACGAAGTGGAGATGATAGTAAAAGACGATGGAAAGGGATTCAAACTTGAAGAGCTGGAGAAATACACGCCCGGCTATCACGGCTTGAACATCATCAAGGAACGGGCCGAAGGCCTCGGCGGCAATTTTTCAATTACTACCGCTCCCGGCCAGGGTACGGAGGTGAAAATCAATCTGCCGGCGGAGAAAGTGAGGATGTGAAATGGAAGCAGTAAGAGTACTGGTGGTGGATGACCATGCCCTCTTTCGCCGTGGCATTGTCACCGTGCTGGCAAACCAGGAGAATATCAGCGTGGTGGGGGAGGCAGTCAACGGGCTGGAGGCAATAGCCAAAGCCGAAGAACTGGCACCGGATGTTATCCTGATGGACCTGAACATGCCCCAGTGCAGCGGGCTGGAAGCCACACAGGCGCTCCAGACCAAAGCGCCTCAGGTTAATATCCTCGTGTTAACCGTTTCCGATAATGAAGCTGACCTTTTCGCCGCCATCAAGTTCGGGGCTACCGGTTATATTTTAAAGAACACGGAACCGGAGGAACTCGTTCAGGCTATTTATCACCTTGCCCAGGGTGGCGTCATAATTTCCCCCGTTATGGCCACCAAGCTGCTTGCCGAATTCAGGAATTCAGGTACCGGCGCCAGAGCCGAAAAGACAGCCGACGAAAAGGACAATATGAGTCCCCGTGAGGATGAAGTGCTGCAACTGGTGGCTCAGGGCGCCACCAACAAGGAGATTGCTGATTCCCTGTTTATCTCAGAGAATACCGTGAAGACGCATCTGCGCAATATCATGGACAAACTTCACCTGGCAA
>JBARQF010000205.1:0-13051 GCA_049643605.1 Dehalococcoidales bacterium | reverse complement strand
GACTAATGCCGCCCAGACCAGCACCGGCGCGATGATAACAACATGTAATACCAGTGCCACAGCCAATGCCACTACCCATCCGAAATGGCCGAGCGTGAACCATATAATGGCGCCATAGGCACCACAGGGGACAGTCACGAAGAGTCCGATGCGGATGGCGCGAGTAACGCCCCGGGGCATCTTGATTCTGCCCTCTTTGATAGCGGCGTACAGGCCACCAGCGTTTAAGTACCAGATAAACGCAGCTGGGAACAGTATGATAGGGACTACGAGTATTAACACTAAAATAGTTGACCATTCCATCTGATTAATCCCCCTTTCTCTTTAGTTTTCTCTTGCCTCCATAATTAAGTTAGCATCATACCGAAACATCAAACATCCGCCTAGATACCTATTGTGGGTAAGCCAAAACACCTAATTGCCGGTATGTGGTGGTTTTGACCTTGTATCTCAAACAATATGATAGAATGTCTGCCGGAGGCTGGGTGTGGCAGATCGATTGACCTCAGGTATACCGAGACCGTGAGGCAGCATGGTCGCCATGCCCAAATCTCCAATAAAGCCCGAACAGTTGTCAGGGTAAATCAAGCCCGTATGATGCAAGGTGCCGTGCCATTAAAGTTGAAGGCACGAGAACTAGCCGAGGGCCTCATCGGGAAAAAAGGTTCCACAAGCAAGTTCCAGCGAAGGTTACTATTTATGCGGCTTGCAACTTCCTGTGGCACTTTCGGCAGACAACAATGACGTTATTTTTGGGGGGCAGGCCAGTAGGTCGAGATTATTAAGGATAATATTGAGAGATTATTAGTCTATGTTTTATTAATAATTTGGAAACATCGGTCTCTTATCTATCCCCAACTCTCCAAGCGCCTTGTCCCATAGCTTCTCTAAAATAGCCCTCAGTTGCTGATGCTCCCCTTTAGTTAGAGAGGACATTATCTTTTTGATAGACTCCATCTTTTTTGTATCATGAACGGCTTTACGCCCTTTCTCTGTTATGGTCACTCTTATCATGTTCTTCCTGTCCAAATCCTTGACTCTCCTTATGAGTCCATCCCTTTCCATACTTTTCAGGAAAGCTGAGATTGAGTGTGGTTCCCGGAAAACCCACCGAGATATCTCGGCAGGCGTCGAATTCTCATCAAGAGCATCAAGAATCATCAAAACAGCACTTTGCCTATCAGAGAGATTATATTTTCTTAAATCCTTCACTCTGTTCTTTAAAATTGCATCTCTCGTTCGGGCTATGAAAATCCACGACGCGAAATCCTGATCTTCTAGTGCACCTTTCTTCATGGTCTCTTCATTAATCTCCTATTCTAAATCTGCATTATCCTTCAGCAATATTTATTCTACCAGAGTGCTGCCCCAGAAATCCAAGCTCTGGTCCTATCAAGTTCAGCCTGTTTGAAAAGTTTTTGTAATAAACACAGTTGATGTATTGACAAGAACAATAAAATGGCATAATGTGTATCGGATTCGATTATCATATAGGAATATCGTATTCGAACAATCGATAGGCGGGCTTTGCTAGTTGGAACAAGGATTAATTATGTCTGGTAAGGTGCTGGTGTGCCTCCCGTGAGCAACCTCACGCGATATTGGGCAAGTGGCATCCCGCGATTAAACTTGGTTACGAATTAATTTGATTGATATAGAACCTGGATGGGTACCAGAAATAGAAAAAAGGGGGGTGGTGGCTTTTAACAAAAGATATTTATATACGGATAGATTACAAAATCTTAGGAGGAGAAAATGAATAGGAGAAGGTTAGTTGCCTTAGTGATGGTAGTGGCATTGGTAAGTGGTTTGTTGGCTGCCTGTGCCGCCCCAGCCCCAGCCCCGGCTCCAGCGCCAGCACCAGCCCCAGCCCCGGCGCCAGCTCCCGCACCAGCGCCAGCGCCTGCCCCAGCTCCAGCCCCTGCTCCAGCACCTGCTCCAGCGCCAGCAGCGCCCGCGGAAGTAATTAAATGGAAAGTGGTGTCAATGCAACCGAAGGCGGACCCCCGTTACGGAGTGGTGGAAGAACTGGCTAAAAGGGTTGAGGATGCGAGTGGCGGGCGCATGCAATGGGAGCTCTTTGCCGGTGATGAAATTGTGCCCGGTGCGGAAGTAATCCAAGGGGTACGTGACGGCATTATTGACGCCGGTGCCTCTGCCACTGTGTTTGTGATGGACATGTTCCCTTCAGCCGGCCTCTTCTTCCAGGTGGCTGGCGGGATGACGCCTATACCACAGGCACTGTGGTATATGGAGGGTGGAGGAATAGAGCTTTGTAGAGAAATGTTTGAGCCGATAGACTCATACCCACTCGCCTCCTATTGCCTCAGCAGCCCGGAGGTATGGGCCCACTCCACAAAGCCCCTGAACACCCCGGCGGACTTTGATGGGTTGAAGATGCGCGCCCTCGGTGACCCTGCCAATATCATCGCCAATATGGGTGCGGCCGTAGTCACCATGTTTGGTGGGGAAATCTATGAATCTACGCAGCGGGGGGTCATCGACACTTTTGAAATGGGAACCTTTGGCGCCAACTGGGGCATGGGCTTCCAGGAAGTGGCCCCGTATGTCTATCAGTCGGCAACCCGCGGTCCCACTGACCTCCAGCTGTTCCATGTCAACAAACAGAGTTGGAACGAGCTCCCCCCTGACCTGCAAAAAATGCTAGAGTCGTCAGTATGGCTGGAGGCGTTGAAATTTTATGGCCGGGAAATACAGCAGGAAGCGGGTTTTATACAGAACTTCGTTGATTATGGCTGCGAAGTCCAACCCCTGCCCCAGGCAGTAGAAGATGAGTTCGCGAGACTAGCTAAAGAGTACTACGACGAGAAGTCAGCCGCTGACCCCTTCTTCGCCAAGGTAGTAGAATCTCAGCGCGCGTTTAAAGCAACAACTGACAGCCTGGGCATACGATAAGTTAGGCCTCTTACCGCGCACTATCTTAGTTTGACAGATGTCAGGTTTAACCCCCGCTCCGAGAACCGCTCTCGGAGCGGGGGAATAATAAATAATAAGTATGAGAACCACGATTCGGGTTATTGATAGCATCAGTGAATACACGGGATTGATAGTACGTTGGGCCTGCCTGGCCCTGGTGCTGGTGCTCTGCTATGAGGTCACGGCAAGATATGTCTTTGATGCTCCCACGATGTGGGCAAGTGACACCTCAAGCATGCTAGGGGGTACCATTGCGGCTATGGGCTGGGCTTATACCCACCGGCACGGCGGGCATGTGAGGGTGGACGTTTTTTATAACCACCTGTCACCCAGAGGGCAGGCGATTCTCGATGTTACCCTTTCCTTATTATTTTTCTTTCCGCTGCTCTTTGCACTTGCCTATATTGCCTGGGACAGGATGTGGTTCTCCTGGGAGATGGGTGAAGTGATGGCTAGAAGTAACTGGTACCCGATAACCGGTCCAATCAGAACCGTAGTGGTTCTCGGACTGTGCCTGTTTGCCCTTCAGGGTGTGGCACAATTCATTCGCGACCTATATCGTCTGATAAGGAACGAACAACTATGATTGAACTGAGTCCAGAGATTACCACCGTAATAATGCTGGGGGGGATTTTTGTTGGGATTTTGAGCGGTTATCCCTTAGCCATCCCGATTGGTGCTCTTGGCTTGATACTTGGCTATGCCATATTGGGACCCTCGGTACTTAATCTTATGTATACGCGCTTGTTTGCACTGATAACCAGCTATGTCCTCTTAGCCGCCCCCCTGTTTATTTTTATGGGGGTCATGCTGGAACGCTCGGCAGTAGCCGAAAAGATGTTTGACGCCTTATATCTGTGGCTCGGTGGGCTCAGGGGTGGGCTGGCGGTGACGACTGTGTTACTCGGCACTGTCCTTGCCGCCTGTGTCGGCATAATTGGCGCCTCGGTTACCATGCTATCACTTCTCGCCCTTCCCGCCATGGTAACCCGAGGTTATTCCAAAAGCCTGGCCGCAGGCTCGGTTTGCGCCGGCGGCACCCTGGGTATCCTTATTCCCCCCAGTATCATGCTGGTTATTTATGGGCCAATGGCTTTTATATCGGTGGGAAAGCTGTTTATGGCCGCATTTATCCCCGGGTTCATCCTTTCCGGTTTGTATTGCAGCTACATTGTCCTGCGCTGTTTACTTCAACCCAGTCTTGCGCCGGCAGTGCCTGCTGAAGAAAGAAGAGTCCCCTTACTCAAGAAAACAACCATGCTTATCAGCTCAATGCTTCCGCCCGCGTTACTTATCCTAGCGGTGTTAGGCAGCATTTTCTTCGGGATAGCCCCGCCCACTGAAGCTGCCGCCGTAGGTGCCCTTGTCGCTACACTGCTGGCCATTGCCTACCGCCGGCTTAACTGGCAGGTCCTCACGGACACGCTAAGCCGAACCCTGAGGGTCTCCGCCATGATATTACTCATCGGCGGCACGGCTTTCGCCTTCGTCGGTGTATTTCTCGCCGCCGGCTGCGGAAAGGTAATAGAAGCACTCATTCTGGCTGCCCCCGGGGGCAAATGGGGTGCCTTTGCCCTGGTAATGTTTGCGCTCTTCCTCCTGGGGTTTTTCATTGATTGGTTAGGTATCCTCTTTATCATGGTTCCCATAATATCCCCCCTTGTGCCCGCTCTGGGGCTTGACCCTCTTTGGTTTGCCATGATGGTCTGTATAAATCTTCAGATGTCCTTCATGACACCCCCCATGGCCCATGCCATATTCTATCTCCGGGGTTCCGCTCCGGCAGAGTTAGGAGTGACTATGGGGGATATAATCAGGGGGGTAATCCCATTTGTTTTCCTCATCATGATTGGGATGGGGCTATGCATAGCCTTTCCTCAACTAATCCTCTGGCTGCCCGGTCAGATGATAAAATAATGCGGCCAGAAACACGGTGCCAGCGCTTGCCCACGGATAATTTTGGGCGGAAAGACGGGAGGTCCTTTCATTAAAAGCGAACGGAGGGAGGAAATATGACCAAAGTAAGTAAAAAAAGAATTGGCTTCATTGGACTAGGCTCAATGGGCAAAGCAATGGCAACCAATATACTAAAAGCGGGTTTCCCGCTTACTGTCTATGACATAAAGAAAGAACCTCTGGCTGAGATGGAGAAGCTGGGAGCTAACGTGGCTAGCAGCATCAAGGAGCTAGGAAAGAAAAGCGATGTGGTAGTGGTAATGGTGCTCAACTATCCCCAAATAAAACAGATCCTTACCCCACCTGAAGGACTGCTGGGAGGAATGCGCCCTGGAACCACTATCATTGTCACCAGCACCATCTCGCCTCTGGAAATAGTGGAGATAGAAGAAATGGCGAGGCAGCATGGGGTCACCGTTGTTGATTCAGCTGTAAGCGGAGGCCACGAACGGGCTGTAGAGGGCACTCTTGTCCTGATGGTGGGAGCCGGGGAAAAGGCGTTTAAAGAAAATAAACCTCTTCTGAAAGCCATGGGGAAACATATCTATTACACCGGCGGCGTAGGCAAGGGGCAAACAGCCAAAATGATTAACCAGCTTCTGGTTGGTGCACACCAAGTAGCGGCCGCCGAAGCCCTGGTAATGGCGAAAAAACTGGGTATGGACTTGAAAGTCCTGCATGAGATTATAAGCAATAGCCTAGGTGACAGCGCTATTTGGAGGATGTTTGGTCCTAGAATGATAGATAGAGACTTTGAACCAAGAGGGGCCATTAACACAATGACAAAGGACTTACGAGCAATCATGCAGACAGCCGTGGAACTGGGCACACCGATTTTAGTTTCCAGTGTAACCTATCAAATTCTCAATATAGCGGACTCACGCGGACTCGCTGAAAAAGACTGTGCTGCCCTCATAACCATATTTGAGGACTATGCCGGAATCAAGATGAGTGATTAACATTATATTATCTGACCTGCCCCCCTCTTACACTCCCCAGTATTAGTATTACTTCTTAAACCTCTCGTTTTAGCCTTGTCTCTTACACTCCCCATTAGATAAAAAGAGCCGCGACCCAAAAGGTCGCGGCTCCGCTCTTTCTTGACTGTCTCTTCACGGCACAGGCGCCTGGCCTTACATGCCGTAGTCCATGCCACCACCACCGGGCATCGGTGCCTTCTCCTTCTCCGGGATATCGGTCACCAGCGCTTCGGTGATGAGAACCATGGAGGCAATGCTGGCGGCATTCTGCAGGGCGCTTCTGACCACTTTCGTCGGGTCAATAATGCCCTTCTTCACCATGTCGCCGAATTCATCGGCCTCGGCATCGTAGCCGGTGCCGACCGGGCTCTTCTTGACCGCATCGACGACCACCGAGCCGTCCTTGCCCGCGTTGTCCGCTATCCAGCGAATTGGCTCTTCAACCGCCTTGCGTACGATATCGGTGCCGGTGTCTTCGTCACCCTTCAACCCCAGTTTATCCAGAACTGAAAGCGAATTGAGCAGGGCAACACCACCGCCGGGCAGAATGCCTTCCTCCACCGCAGCGCGTGTGGCGGAAAGAGCATCCTCAACACGGTGCTTCTTCTCTTTGAGCTCAACCTCGGTCGCGGCGCCCACCTTGATTACCGCCACACCACCGGCCAGCTTGGCCTGCCGCTCCTGAAGTTTCTCCCGGTCAAAGTCAGAGGTCGTCTCTTCAATCTGGGCTTTAATCTGCTTGATTCTAGCCTTGATTGCCTCATCCGGCCCTTTACCTTCTACAAGAGTTGTCTTGTCCTTGTCCGAGGTCACCCGTCGCGCCCGTCCCAGGTCCTCAACGGTAACCGAGTCCAGCTTGCGCCCGACTTCCTCGGAAATTACCTGGCCGCCGGTGAGAATGGCCATGTCCTCAAGCATCGCCTTGCGGCGGTCACCAAATCCGGGCGCCTTGATGGCGAGGATATTGATGGTGCCGCGCAGTTTGTTCACCACCAGCGTAGCCAGAGCTTCGCCATCCACGTCTTCCGCCACCACCAGCAGGTTCTTCGATACCTGCAGTATCTTTTCCAGCGCCGGCAGAAGGTCGGCTACCGCCGAAATCTTCTTGTCCGTAATCAGGATATAAGGGTCATCAATCTCCGATTCCATGCGTTCGGGGTTGGTGATGAAGTAGGGGCTGATGTAGCCGCGGTCAAACTGCATACCTTCAACGTATTCCGTCTCATAGGTAATTCCCTTTGACTCTTCGACCGTGATTACGCCGTCCTTGCCCACCTTGTCCATCACCTCGGCAATGAGATTGCCGATTTCCCGGTCTTTGGCGGTGATGGTAGCCACCTGGGCAATCTGCTCTTTGTCCTTGACCGGCGTGGAGACCGCTTTCAGCTCCTCAATGATGGCCCCGGTTGCTTTCTCAATGCCCCTCTTCAGCGCCAGCGGGTCAGCACCGGCGGCCACGTTTTTAAAGCCACCGGTGATCATGGCATGAGCCAGGACGGTCGAGGTGGTGGTGCCATCACCACAGGCGTCATTGGTCTTGCTGGCCGCTTCCTTGACCAGCTGCACGCCCATATTCTCAAACGGTTCCGGAAGCTCGATATCCTTGGCGATGGTCACACCATCATCAATGACGGACGGTGCCCCCCATTTCTTATCCAGCGCCACCGGATGGCCTTTCGGCCCCAGCGTCACTTTAACGGCGTCTGCCAGGATATCTATTCCCTTTTTCAGCGCTTGTCTCGCCTCTTGACCAAATATAATCTGTTTCGCCATTTTTCCCTCCTTGCAGTGTTTCGGTACTTACTTGCTTTTCTTGGCCAGAATATCACTTTCGCGCAGAATCATATATTCCTCATCATCGACCTTGATTTCAGTGCCGCCGTATTTGGTATAGACTACGATGTCACCAACTTTAACATCCATGGCAATGAGCTTGCCATCATCAGATGTCCTGCCGGGACCAACGGCGACGACCTCACCTTCCTGAGGTTTTTCCTTGGCCGTATCAGGCAAATAAATGCCTGCCTTGGTTTTCTCTTCCGCTTCAATTGGCTTTACCACCAATCGGTCTGCGAGCGGCTGCAACTTGACTGCCATTCCTGTCCTCCTTGCTAAAATTTAAACCATGACTGATTTTCATTATTTAGCACTCTCGGGTCGAGAGTGCTAATAACATAATAGCAATAATTCTATGCTTAATCAACACAATACACCGCCATATATTGCCCGTTATTACCATTGACAGCTATTTATATACTATGTTTTGCTAGTATTCTTTTATATTCTCTTCATTTCTTTCTTTTTCAAAACTTTTTACCGCCAGTCGATGCCTGCTCTTTGACAGGATACACTGAATCGTGTAAGATAGGCACTGTGAACAAGCAGTACGAAGCCCGTAAGACAGGCTGGGACAGCACGCGTATTCAGGCTTTACGCCAGCATCTGGGGCTTACCCAGCGCGAGCTTGCGGACCGGCTGGGAACCCGCCAGCAAACCATCAGCGAGTGGGAGACCGACATGTACCGGCCACGTGGCGCCTCAGCCACGCTCCTGTCCATCATCGCTGAGCAGGCCAAATTCAAATATACCGCCTCGCCGCCAAAAGAATAGCCCGCCAGCCCTTGACAATTTACACGTTTACGTGTACCATTGCCACGTCAGGTAAATCACCAGCTGCCAGTTATTGTGATATACTGTATCCGCCAGAATAGGCACCGCAATATGGTGTGTGATGTCCACTTTGCCGAAAACTTCGTCAGGCAGTCGTAAATCAACCAGCCACCGGTGGCAAAATCATCGGGTGATGCCATCAGGGAGTGGAATCTCGGAGCACCTTCTTGTTCAGGCCTGGCAACAGCTCCCGGGTAGAGCTGACCTCATTACTGAAGAAGGCGAACCGATGCGCCTTATCTACCCGGGAAGAGAAAATGACGACCAGGGGGCTGATCTAAGAGACGCGGTTATTTTATCGGCTCAGAGGTTATTGAAGGGTGATATCGAGTTTCACCGGTGGTCAAGTGATTGGAAAAAGCACTACCATCATCAGAACCCGGAATACAACCGCACCATCCTGCACGTGGTGATGTGGCGCGATACGGAACCGGTTACTCATTTACAGAACGGAGAAGAAGTTCCGATTCTGGTGTTGAACAGACATCTGGAAACAGCTGCCTGCCCGCAAATGAGCTCCGGTCATGCCACCGATGTTTTCGCCTTGCCCTGCTATCAAGTCGCCGGCTCTCTGTCCATGAGTAGAATAGATGAAATACTGGATGCTGCCGGGCGGGAACGTTTTATGGCCAAAGCAGCCGCCTTCCAGGGAGAATTAAGCGGAGACACGCCGGAACAGGTTTTCTACCGGGGAATAATGAGTGCGCTGGGTTACTCGAAAAACAAGCATCCTTTCGAGGAACTCGCCCGCAGAGTTCCATTGCACCGCCTGGAAGCTATAGTTCGGCGTAATCTGCCGGATGACAAATGCCTGGCGCAACAGCAGGCCCTGCTGCTGGGCACCGCCGGCTTGCTGCCTTCCCAACGAGGCATCCTTCACCATTCGGCAGCAAATGACCGCTGGGTCGAAACCCTGGAAAGATACTGGTCTGAATACGACCACGACCACGTAATGCCCGCCGACATCTGGCGCCTGATTAAAGTCAGGCCGAATAACTATCCCGCGCGTCGCCTTGCCGGCATAAGCCATCTGGTACTCCGCCATGGTAAAAGGGGCCTGCTTGACGAGATTACCAGCCTGATATCGGAGGTAAAAATCAACCAGGTGCACCTTGCACTGGCCGCCGCCATGACGGTAATGGCCAGCGGCTACTGGAAGACACACCATGATTTCGGGTGCCACAGCCGATACATCGCCCCGGCACTCATCGGAAGCAGCCGTGCCGCCGTCATTGCCGTGAACGTCATCCTGCCCTTCATCTTCGCCTGGAGCAGGCACAACGCACGGCCGGAACTGGCCGCCAGGTCTCTGGCGATATTCACCGCCTATCCAAAACCGGGCACCAACGCCATTGAAAGGCATATGTCAAAGCAGCTTGGCCGGAGCGGAGTACCCGTAAATTCGGCACAACGGCAGCAGGGGCTGATTCACATCCATAAGACGTTCTGCACGCAGGGGAAATGCCCGGTTTGCCCGTTGGGCATGGAAGCGAAAAGATAAGCACCGGCGCTAAACCCGTGCTATCAGGCCAGGTATTCCGATATCTGGGTGAGGTCCCGGAGACGAGGGTAATCATCCAGTTCGGTGAAGTAGTCGCCCCGGTCAATCAATATCCCCTTCATCCCCACCTGATTGGCACCGACGACGTCGACCTGGTACTGGTCGCCGACGTAGATGGCTTCATTAGCCTGAATCCCGGCCCTTTTCACCGCTTCCTGAAATATCTCCGGGCCAGGTTTGTTGAAGCCAGTATCCTGTGAAGTCACCACCACCTGCATCAAAGGGGTCAGCCCAAGGTCGTCCAGCAGCGCAGTGATATCACGGTCGATATTGGAAATGAGGCCCAGAATCAGTTCCCGCTTCTTGAGCTCGGTCAGCGCCGGCAAAACATCGTCGAAAAGCACCTGCTTCATATCAAACTGCCTCATCTTGCCCAGCAGCCCCAGAATGAGCCGGTCATCAGCTTCAATGCCGGCTTCCCCAAGCAGTTTGCGCTCGTACTGCGCCCAGACCGCCGCCTGCTCTTCCTGGGAACGCTGTCCCAGCGGGGCACGGGCATGCTCCTGACAGATATACTCATCGGCGACAATCATAGGCCAGCGCAAGGCTTCGGATTTCACCACAATGCCGAGTTCACCTAACGCCCTTGCCTGGAGCTCTTCCCGCGGAGGGTCATAGCCGAGCAGGGTATGGTACAGGTCAAAGAAGACCGCTTTAATCATCGCCGGTGCTATTGTACCGAAAGCGGCACCTTCTGTAAAGGAAACGCCGGAGACGAGGTGAACAGCCCGACGATAAAAGTGTATACTAGATGGAAACGTCCCTTTTTCATCGTTGAGTTCCAGGAACTCGTGTAGCATAATGGCGACAATGTATTAACTTTGTTTCTAATCACTTACTTAAAGGGGGAGTATGAATATACTAGCAGTTAACGGAAGCCCGAGGAAGAATTGGAATACAGCAACTTTGCTGCACAAGGCTCTTGAAGGTTCTAAATCACAAGGAGCAGAAACAGAGTTCATTCATCTTTACGATTTGAATTTCAAAGGATGCCAAAGCTGTTTTGCCTGTAAGATGATAGGAGGAAAAAGCTACGGGAAATGCGCCAGAAAGGATGATATCACTCCAATCTTAGAAAGAGTAAAGGATTACGATGGAATAATTCTAGGGTCCCCCGTCTACGTGGGAATAGCCACAAGCGTGATGAGGGCATTCCTGGAGCGATTATTATTCCCATATGTGGTCTATGACGGAGTATCAACGTTATTCCCCAAAAAGATTAACACCGGATTCATATACACTATGAACATGACAGAAGCCGCGCTACAGAGTGGGCGGTGGGGATTTGACAAACACGCCAGCGAGACCGAGCTATTTTTAAAGAGGATTTTCGGGAATTCAGAGTCACTTATGGTTACCGATACTTACCAGTTCGACGATTATTCCAAGGTAGTTGCCCCTCAATTCGATGCGGAACATAAGGCGAAGCGGCGGCGCGAGGTATTTCCTCTTGACTCTCAGAAAGCATTTGAAATGGGAGTAAGGTTCGCAGAAGAAACTGGTACTTTCTAAAATACTTCATTTTATTTAAGCAAATGACCACTGTACTGTCCCGTGCCGAGATACGCCGCTTGCTGGCAGGCAAGCCTCCCCTGGTTGAGGATTTGATTGACCTGGAGCAGCAGCTGCAGCCCAATGGCATTGACCTCACCCTGCGCGACATTGCGCTGCTGCAGTCGGCCGGCGTCATAGCCGTGGACAACAGCCAGCGCCAGATTTCCGAGCTGGCTCCGCTTGTCTTCGACGGACTGGGCTATATCGACCTGATGCCCGGCATATACCTAGTTACCTTCAACGAGGTTGTCCACCTGCCCGAGAATGTCACCGCGCTCGCGGCACCCCGTTCCAGCCTGCTCCGCTGCGGCGTCACCATCGAAACGGCGGTATGGGATGCCGGCTACTCGGGGCGCTCACAGTCACTGCTGGTGGTCTATAACTCTCAGGGAATCAGGCTGCAGCGCAATGCCAGAATCGTGCAGCTCATTTTTTTCAAGCTGACTCAGAAGACCAGGGGCTATCGGGGAAAATACCAGGGAGAGAATATCTAGTCAGCCTTATTTCCGCTCTACGCCAATGACGTACCAGTCTTCCGGCTGGTCCTGGCTGGTATCAACTATCAGGTGAACAATACCAAGGTCAGGATACAGCCCTTTCAGGTCCTTCAGGTCCACGGCTTCGAACTTCTTTTTATTGTTGAGGTAAGCCTGTTCGGTGAGCGCGTTTGATTCATAATTCTCTCTGGTCCGCGCCAGTATTCGCCTGATGGACGCCTCCTGCGGACAGTCAGTTTGCAGAATAACAAACCTGAGATTATACTCCGCCGCTATGGCCGCGGCGTGCCGCCTCAACAACTGGGTGACGAAGGTCGCATCCAGTATCACCCCTTCACCTTTGCCAGCCAGGATTTCCTCCGCCCGGCGGAACATCTCATCATAGACCATGGTCCGCTTGTCCATATTGCCGGCCACTTTTTCGTCAAAAACGTCCTCATTTTTCAGCAGTTCCAGCCGGATAAGGTCGGTCCGCAGCAACGGATAGCCGGTAACCCTGGCTACCTCTTCGGTGGTCTCGGTTTTCCAGGTGCCGGGAAGGCCGCAGGCGATAAGCACAAACCCTGAGCCCAGCTCGGTTTCGATAAACTGTCGGAATGGTTTTCTCAATCCGCCACCTCCTCCGACATGGCATAGGAATCGGCAAGCTCAAAATACTCTATGGCGACACCCAAAATCTTGGTTTTCTCCGCCTCTGAAATATGAGAGTCAGCGAGCTTGAAACCTTCGACCTTGCCGCGAACATAAGCCCGGTAACATTTATAGAAATTGAGCAGCGCCCCTAATTCCGTGTCTCCACTGGCCGCCAGGTAGGCACCGACGAACTGGCGCGACAGGTCAGCCCGGCCGTAGTGGTCGAGGTCCATAGCCAGAAAGGCTACTTCAGAGGCAACATC
>JBARQF010000204.1:0-2667 GCA_049643605.1 Dehalococcoidales bacterium | reverse complement strand
TCCCCACAGAGAGCACTAATCATAGCGGTAATTGCCAATTTTGCCGGCGCCGCCACCGGCACCGCGGTGGCGCATACAATTGGCAAGGGCATCATTGTCCAGGACGTAATTTCCTATCAAACGATTATCGCGGCACTGATTTCCATAATAGTCTGGGGGTGGTTCGCGACATGGCTGGGCCTGCCCGTCAGCATTCACCACGGGTTCATTGCCGGCCTGGCTGCGGCCGGGATGGCGGTAGCGGGCAATGCCGCGGTGGTATGGAGCGTCATGCAGCGCGTACTATCCGCGGTGATTATTGCCCCATCGCTGGGCTTTGCCGGTGGCTTTATTGTCATGCTTGGCCTGTACTGGATATTTCAGAAAAGCAGGCCCGACCGAATGCGCCGTGTTTTCAGCCGGATGCAGTATGCGAGCACTTTCTTTATGGCCTACAGCCATGGCAAAAACGACGGCCAGATGCCCATCGGTGTAATCACCATGGCCCTGGCGATTTACTATAACGATGTCGGTATCTGGGACCGCCTGTCCGTATTGAATCCCGATACATGGTGGGTAATCGTTGTCTCTGCGGCGGCGATAAGTTCTGGCATCGCTCTGGGTGGTCGACGGGTTATCAAGACAATCGGCATGAAGATGACGAACCTGCGGCCGGTTCAGGGGTTCACTGCCCACCTTGCCGCGGCGTCGGTGATTGAAACCGCGTCTCACCTGGGCATTCCGGTCAGCACCACTCATTGTGTCAGCGCCGCGGTGATGGGGGTGGGGTCCACGCGACGATTTTCCGCGGTCCGCTGGGGAATTGCCGGCAATATCATGATCGCCTGGATACTTACCTTTCCCATTTGCGGCATATTGGGTTACGTTTTCACCCTGTTGCTTAACATGATATTCTAAACCCACTGGGAAGGGTCAATTAGTAGCGATGAAAAAAGGGGGACGCTGGCATCCCCCTTCTCTGTAACTCAAGGACTAACTGGTTAATTCTTACTCATCTCTTCAAGTTTCACTTCACCATTTTTGGCAATATAACCTTTGTAGAGCAGCAACTCGGGATATTTGTAAAGGTCATTAAATCTTCTTATGGATATCTTCTGGTCATGGGCTTTTGCCCAGTCGTAAATAAATATAGAATCCTGGCGCACCTTGTTGGAGAGCATTCGACGTCTGATATACCACAGGCGCAGAAGCTCTTTGGGTCGAAGGTGGTATTTGGTTTCCAAAATGTTCAGTACGTTTGCCGGCCAATGTTTATCGCCATTTCGAAGTACAAGCCTGTATAATTGTGCAGAAACTCTGGTCAACTCTATCTTAAATTTATTAACCATGGCTTCCCTCGATTAGCGATTTATTATTTGTTTTTATCGGCCTTTCTGGCAAGAAAAGACTTAGTCCTGATTATACGTATTATACTTTACCTGGTTGTCATGTATCCAATATTAGGCAACCGTTTATATGAATACCACTACATGAATAATAATTCAGAGATAATCTGTTTGTCAATACCTTTGAGTAGTGCTTAAGTAATAGTTAATAAATATTATTATTTTAAACATAAGCTATAAGAATTCATATTGTAAATATGCAGCGTAATGAGTTATTAACATTTATGGCTTGCAAAGTTGATAGTTATATGTTATAAAGGACATTGCATTGTTTTGCATGAATTTAGCTTGATTTAAGTAATGATTATTTCTTCTAAATAAATATGTCTTTATCCAGAGTTGAAAGCCAGGTGAGATAAAAAATGCAGAAATTCAGGTTTTTAACAAACCACGCTTTAGTACTGAGTCACATTGCGCGGCAACCTCGCATTACGGCGCGGGAACTATCAGATATTATCGGAATCTCGGAAAGGGCGACGCATAATATCATTGGGGACCTGCTGGAGGAAGAATATATAACCAAGAAACGTGAGGGAAGACGGAGCCGTTACCTGTTTAATCCAGACCACTCCATCAGCTCCGCCGGCTGGGAAGATATAGCGGCCGGCTACCTATTGGCAGCAATTGGCTGGAAGAAACGGGGACGACCGCGTAAAGTCGATTAATACAGTTATACCTTAAGTATCATGAAAGCAGTTGTTATCCGCAAAGATATAAAAAGAATTGAAATCCAGGAAGTACCAGAGCCAACTGTGCAGCCGGGCACTCTCCTGCTCAAGACCATATACTGCTCTATCTGCGGGTCGGACATAGAGTACCTGGATGGTGCCCTTGATGACCTTGCCAGTTTTGAAGCACATACCGGGGTGATACTGGGACACGAATGGACGGCAGAGGTTGCCGCTGTAGGAGAAGGGGTCAGCGGGTGGTCAGTTGGGGATAGAGTGGCCTACTGCCCCACAAAACGGTCGTGCGGGGTGTGCTATTTTTGTCGTCGCTTTATGTACCATCTGTGTATTGGCGGCGCCTCAAGAGGTTCTGTCTTCGGCGGACAGAGCTACGGGCTGAGAGGTGGCGCCATGGCCGAATATTTTGTTAAAAATGCCAGCATGGCGGAACCGGTTCCAGAAAACGTATCTTCAGAGGAGGCATGCCTGGCGGAACCACTGGCGACAAGTATAGGCTCGGTCACGGCTGCTGACCTGGGGTTGGGGAAATCAGCGGTTATCATCGGGGCTGGTAAAATTGGCCTGGGCGCCATGCTGTGTGCCAGAGCCAACGG
>JBARQF010000203.1:0-17535 GCA_049643605.1 Dehalococcoidales bacterium | reverse complement strand
AGTGGGGCAGGGCACACTTCTTTATAGTCCCGCGAAGCTATTCAGTTTCTTTGATTGACCGTGGTTTTTCCCTTGCTATTGCAAATCAAGTCTGTTTATTGTATAATGATAAAAGGTTTAGTACTGGTTATCAGAAACAGAGTTGAACATCACAGTATCCATAACATGTTGGATGACCAAACTTGAGCCAAATAATTAAGAGAGGAGGTCATCCGATGAGCTTTGAAGACAAGACCCTCGTGTGTTCCGATTGCGGTAAAGAGTTTACCTTCAATGTTGAGGAACAGGAGTTTTTCCAGTCGAGAGGCTATACTAATGAGCCCAAACGTTGCCCCGAATGCCGTCAGGCAAGAAAGCAAACACGTTACGGAGACGGTGGCTATGGGGACAGGCCCTATCGCCAGATGTTCCCGGCGGTATGTGCCGAATGTGGCAAGGAAACCGAAGTGCCGTTTGAGCCGCGTGAAGACAGGCCGGTTTATTGCCGAGACTGCTTCCGCAAAGTAAAACCGAGCAGATAAACTCGATTCAACTGACAAGATATATGGGCCGGGTACATCCCGGCCCATATGTTTTTATTACCGCTAACGACTTTGATGTGCTAGACTCTGGCTAGAATTTCGTTAATCTCTTCGTCGGTCAGCTTCACGTGCTTGCCCGCCTTCAGTGAATCTTCGAAGTCACTGTGAAGGTTGAAGTCAAAAGTAATGTCACCATCGGCAGGCATTCTCTGTCCGACGAACGGCTTGGTAGCCGGCTGGATGACCACGTCCGGATTATAGTCCCAAGTTATATCATGTTGCCACTCTGGATGTGCGCATAAGAAAATAAGCTTGCCCCGGTAGCCTGATGGAACACGAAACACGTTGGGTATGACCCAGTCAATTTTCAAACCCAGTTCCTCTAGGGCTTCCACCGCGTACATCTTCAGTACCCCGGGGTCGAAATTAATCTCTACATTACAATGGATGTGGTCGGCGGGGGAGTCGTCCATCAATCTAAGCCATTTCTTAAAATGGTCAGACTTGAAGTATTTGCGTATTTCCACCTCTTCATTAGGTCCGACGCATTTGAAATCAAATTGCTTGTAGTAGTCGTCCATGAACTTTTTACCCCAGCCCCACAGGTTATCTTCCTGAACGTCTTTGTACAGCGGAGTTTTATCCAGGTCTGCGTCCGGCCGAACCTCTGCTGGCCCTATAAGTACATCCGGGTTGTAAAACCAGAATAACTCATAGTTTGCCAGGAACCGGCGCGTTTTGGAGTCAATCGGCTGGACATTGATGAACATGCCCACACCTGGAAGTCCGGAGAACTGAATACCCCGGTCCAGTTCAACGCCCTTCAACTTATGATAAGCCGTGAACAACTTAGCCAGGGACTCGGGGTGGATACTATTTTCCGCATATATATGGATATGAGATATTGGGTCGTCAGTCTGAGTCAGCATCCGCATAAACCTCTGCCACTGCTCTGATTTGAAATAGCCAACTATTTCCTCTACGACGTCTTTTCGAACCATGATTCTATCTCCTTATCGCCCAAATCTTACTGCCTTCTATTGGTTTCGGTGATGACCCGATAAATGTTACTTCTTGTGCGCAAGTCTGTCAATAAAGCTGTTAGCCGTTTGCTCCTGACCTGCGTTATCTTCGTAATGTGGCATTTAGGCTTTGGTGGAGTGTCCTGAGGCTGTTCTGCCGCTTTCATTTCTCACAAGCGGTAAACGTCAAAGCGGCAACGGTGGATTACAGCCGTGGCGGTATCATGCAATTGGCCCGGGTGTTGTTTAACGTTCGCCAGAGAACCGCGTTATCAGCTTTTCCTGGTACGGCTGGTCTTAGGCGACCGTCTGGGAATCTTGGTGGCTTTGTCGTAAGCCTGGTATCCCTGTTCTTTGGCCTGACGGTCGATGTCCAGGGTGTACAGGCGTTCCAGGGGTAATAGAACCTCATCTTTAGCTTGCCGTAAGTCGATAGTTTTCAGATAATGTTTGCATCGCTCACAGACATAGAGACGGTAGCGCCCTTCGTCATCGGTGAAGTAGGCCAGGTCATTCTGGTCCTGCGTATCGCAGAAGGGACACTGCAGACGCTGGAAAAGCCACTCGGTATCACAGCGAGAGCACAGGAGCCATCTTGAACCTTGCTCCTCATCCAGATGAGCGAAATCAGGACTACCGCCGCAAATCGGGCAATAACTGCGGCGCCAGCGCTCCTGGTCAACAGAACCAATCAGGGTTTTGGCGTGACTTACCAGGAAAGGTTTCAATGTTGCATGGATGATAGCGGTCAGGAAGTTTCTGTCTATACCCTTGATTAAAGCCGTTGCGGGCAACTTATGTTTCTCATACCATGCCTTGATTGCTTCCCGGTTGGGAAAGGACTCGGCTTTTAGTTCTCTCAACCTCTCCGGTGGGACCTTGAAAATCTCCGAATATTCGGCACAGGCAGACGTAATTTTGGTAAAAGTAGCCGCCAGTAGCGGCCAATCAAGGGCTAGTTCATCAAATCCGATAAGGGGAATGCCACCCTGTATACGTTGCGAAATAGCCTCGCGACTCAGGCTCGGTTCGGTTCGCGAGGCTATTTTTTGCTCAACTCCAGATTGTACACGCAATAGCTGTTGATATAATTTCAGAAACTGCGGTAGCGTTCCCTCTTTTCTTTCCTTTTCCTCCAAATGGTGGATGAGTGCATCTGTCTCTACTGGCAATTAACTTTTCACCTCTTTACCTTTGGCAACTTCCTCATACCACTTGGCATGGTGTTTCTTGGCGTACTCGGCGGATATGTTGCCCTTGTATATAGCTTTCCAGGCTTCGTTCATAAGCGGGTGGAAGATGCCGAGGTAGATATGGAGGAGGAGCATCGTGCCGGCCAGAATGAAAGCGATGTCATGAATGAAGACCATCCATTGCAGGACTGCCGCCGGGGCTGACGTCTTGGCGAACCACATAATGAGGCCGGTTATGGTAAAAATTACACCCGAGACGAGGACGATGAGCCACCACAATCTCTGGCCGGTGTTCATGCTACCCTGGGGCGGCATATCTTTTTCATCGCCCAAAAAATAATAGCCCGGCGCTGCTTTCAGCCAGCCAATGTCGCTGGCTCCCCAGGAAAAGGCCTCTTTTATCCCTCTCTTGGTTGCCTGCCAGTTCATTGGAATGTAGATGAGGGGAGCGATGATGAAGATGACCGCACCGATGCGGTGTATCACCCGGGTCACGCTGTCCTGGGCTAAAAATCCCAGTTGCGGGATGAAAAGGACAAGACCGGTTAGAAACAAGATGCAAAAAGAGACCAGATGTACCCAGTGCAATATCCGTGTCGGTTTACTGTACTTTTCAACTTCCTGCGACATCTTTCTTCTCCTTCTCTCGGTTAATATTTGCCCGGGCAACCATGTAATTCAGTCCCAGACCCAGTATGGTCAGTCCACCCACCGCCCATCCGAGCGGTTGAATTGCATCCTGCCAGGCCACTGTGGCCGCCGAAACCTTGGGGTTTACCGGCAACCCGTAAACTGATGGGTGGTCATCAAGTACATACATTACATGCAGGCCGTCCAGTTCGTTTTCACCGTATAAACTGGCGTTTGTCCACCCTTCAGCCTGGAGCGACTCGACCTGTTTCTTGCCTTCGGCAACCAGCTTATCGCGGTCATCATACTGCAGGGCGCTGGTGGGACAGGTTTTAACGCAGGCCGGTTCCCAACCTTCAGCAATGCGGTCGAGACCGGGTGTGGTGCAGAAGGTGCACTTGTCCATTTTGGCAATGCCGGTAAGAAGATTGCGGTCAGAACGCGGCACATCAAAGGGACAGGCTTCGATACAGTAGCCACAACCGGTGCAAAGGTCCTTGTTGTAAGCCACGAAGCCTGATTTGTGATGGTAAAGTGCTTTGCTGGGGCATACCTTAACACACCCAGCGTCAGTGCAGTGCATACAGGAGCGGCGGGTAAAGAACCATCTTATTTTACCGCCCGGGGCTGCTTCCCGGAACTCCATCTTTAGCCAGGTCGCAGGGGAAAGGTCGGCAGGATTTTCATAGGTCCCTCTATTGGTAGTCACCTCTGCCGGCAGCTCGTTCCAACCCTTGCAGGCTACCTGACAAGCTCTACAGGCGGTGCATTTAGTAGTATCGTAAAGTATCGCTTTTGCCATGTTATACCCTCCTCACATTGCATAAGAAAGTCTTATACTCTGGGATGGTCGTGTTAGCATCACCAACGTGGGGGGTGAGGATATTGCCGCTGTCACCGGTGGACATGCCGCTGTATCCCCAGTGGTTTAGTACACCGATGTGATGGATTGTCTTTCCGCCCACTTGCAGCGGCTGTAAGCGTTTGGTGACGACGGCTACGGCATTGACCTCGCCGCGCGCGTTATAGACAACGACTTTGTCCCCGGCCGCGATGCCCTTTTCCGCAGCCAGCACTTCGTCCATCTCCACGTACATCTCCGGCATAAGCTCCACCAGCCAGGGAAGATTTCTGGTCATGATGCCGGTCTGCCAGTGCTCGGTGCAGCGATAGGTGGTGCCGACGTAAGGATATTCACTTGGTGTGCTGCGCTCGTTCCGGTATTTCCCGATGAAGGCACAGGGATTGGTCTTGGTGCCTGACATCAGGTTCCTGTCCAGCGGGCTTTCCCAGGGTTCATAGACCTCGGGTAGTGGTCCCTCGACGCGGCCATAGCCCCAGATGCGGGCGATACCTTCCGGCTTCATAATGAAGGGCAGGTACTTCTCGCCCTCTTTAGCCTGGTTTATCGGCGCCCAGCCACCATCGGGAACGTCGCCCTGCCATTTTTTCTCACTGTCGTAGTCGAGAATAACCGGGTGCTCGCTGTCCCAGGGGACCCCGTCAAGGCTGACCGATGCCCGGTTGTAGATAATCCGTCGGTTCACCGGCCAGCACCAGGACCAGTTGGAGTACAGGCCAATTTCCTTGGGATGCGCGTCCACGGCGCCACGCCGGGCGCATTTATTCCCGTCCTCTTCGGTGTACTGGTTGCAGTAGAGCCAGTTGCCCGATGAGGTGGTGCCGTCATCTTTGAGACTGCCGAAGCTGGCTGCCAGCTTGCCGGTGGTTAGGTCATAACCGTTGACCTCTCTGGCCACCATATCGGCATTGACATCGCCGTAGTTCCATACCAGATTGGTGACAGCTTCGCGTCCGGGGGCAGAGCTGTCAGCCTGATAAAGTTCCTTGAGCTTCAGCATGATGAGGTTCATTATTTCTAGGTCAGATAAGGCGACTCCCGGCGGGTTCACCGCTTTATAGCGCCACTGTGCCCAGCGACCGCTATTGCTGATGCTGCCCTCCTTTTCGTAGGAGCAGGCCGCGGGGAGAACAAAGACCTCGGTGTTAATACTGGCCGCATCCGCTCCAGGCCTGTTCCAGAACTCGGCGGTTTCATTCAGCCAGATGTCGGCGGAAACGAGCCAGTCCAGGTTGCCCAGGGCTTCGCGCTCTCCGTTGGAATTGGGGCCACCCACCGCAGGGTTCTGCCCCCAGCACCAGAGGCCCTTGATTTTACCTTCGCCCATGGCCTCGAACATTCCGATGTGGGTGTAGTTCTTGGCCGGGTCGCACTTGGGCAGATAGTGGAAGCCAAAATCATTGGCTGTCTGAGCGGAATCTCCATACCACGCCTTGAGCAGGCTGACCACGTACTTCTTGGAATTACCCCACCAGTTAGAGCTTTTATCCCCGGCCAGGCCCTGAGGAGTTATCGTGGCATCAGGATTCTTGCCGGAGCGCTTGATATAAGCATCAAGGTCGGTATCACTTTCCATGGGCACGTTGAGATATCCGGGGAGGATGTGGGCCAGCAGACACATGTCAGTGGAGCCCTGTACATTTGAGGTGCCGCGCAGGGCGTTGATGCCGCCGCCGGAAACACCCATGTTAGCCAGAAGAAGTTGGAGGATGGCGTAGCCCCGGATGTTCTGAGTACCGTAGGTATGCTGGGTCGTGCCCATGGCATACATGATGGTGCCCGCCTTGCCCTTCTGGCCGGTGGCCGCATAGGTCTGGCAGATCTGAAGGTAGCTATCCTTTGGCGTACCGGTAATATCGCATACGGTATCCACGTCATAGCGGGAGAAATGCTTCTTCATAAGCTGGAAGACGCAGTTGGGGTCTTTCAGGGTTGGGTCGGCGGCGGGAGTTTTGGTGTCGCCATACTTCCAGGTATTCTTGGCATCAGTGGTATATTTGCCGTCCTTTACTTCGCCGAACAGCCCGTCATCGAATTCGAAGTTGGAATTGATAATCAGGGCAGCATTGGTGTACTGGGTTACGTACTCCATATTGTACTTGCCCGGATTTCTCTCCATGTCGTTGAGTATGTAGTTTATCATGCCGCCGATGAAGGCAATGTCGCAGCCTGACCTCATCGGGGCGTAGATATCGGCCTTGGAAGAGGTGCGGGTGAAGCGGGGGTCGACGCTGATGAGCTTGGCGCCCTTCTCCATTGCCTTGGTAACCCATTTGAAGGATATAGGATGATTTTCGGCAGCATTGGAGCCGATAATCATAATGCAGTCGGAATTGCGGATGTCAATCCAGTGGTTGGTCATGGCACCGCGGCCGAACGTTTCCGCCAAACTGGCGACAGTGGCGGAATGTCATATGCGGGCGCAGTGCTCCAGATACACCATACCGAGGGCGCGGTCCATCTTGGACAGTAGATAGCACTCTTCGTTATCCAGTTCGCCACCACCCAGGCTAGCGACAGCCTCAGTCCGGCCGTTTGCTTCGTCAAAAGTGGCATCGCGGGTGGCTTTAACTCTCTGGGCGATGGTCTCTATTGCCGTATCCCAGTCCATCTCTTCCCAGGCAGTTCCACCGGGAGCCCGGTAAAGAGGTCTGGTAAGACGGAGGGGATTAGGCTTGCCATCCACCTGATGGACCTGAGACATGGCGAGACCTTTGCTGCAGAGAGAGCCTTCATTGATGGGATGGTCAGGGTCTCCCTCTATTTTGATGGTTTCGTCTTCATAAGCCGTTACGATTGCCCCACAGCCAACAGCGCAGTAGCAACAGATGGTGGTTGTCTCTTTGACTTTCTGTTTGAGGGGCAGAAACCTGGGGGCTCCAGCCAGGGCTGCCGTCGGGTCGAGGGTTCCGAACAGGAAAACACCTCCTATACCGGCGGCTCCTGAGGCTTTTAGAAAATCTCTTCGGCTTAACTCCATAATGCCTCCTTTCTTCCAGTTCAGTTAATTTAAATTAGCTATTGATTCAAAAAAAGAGGGGCATTTACCCCCTTTCTATTTTTCAAGCAACTACGTAAGGTAGTCAGAACGTCGACCATCCAAAGAATATTTTAAATTATATATAAAGTTATTGTCAACATCTTATTTAGAGATTGTAAACAAAGGGTCGGAAATTGATACAATGTTGGATTATTAACGGTATAGACGGGCAGGCAGCTTCGCCATATAATGATAAGCAGAAAGTAGGCGGCGCACGGCGTTAGCCGGTCTGAGGTTTGCTCTGATGTGTTTCTGAACGCCAAGAGAATTCGAACAGTAATTTGAACGAAGGAGGGAACGCGATTATGAATTCATGGGAAGCAATCGTCAATATGCTAAAGGCGGAGGGGATTGATTATATCTTCGGCATAGGCGATTCCGGCCTGCAGCTATATGCCGAGAAGATTGAGGGCATAAGAAATGTAAACCTGCGATATGAAGGGTCAGCGCCGTTTATGGCTATGGCCTATGCCAGATTGAGCGGCAAGCCGGGCGTTTGCACCGCCAGCACCGGGCCGGGGACGGCCAACCTGCTTCCCGGCGTATTGGAGGCATACTCCGGCTGCTCGCCGCTGGTGATAATCAATGCCGCTAACTCGCAGAAAACGTATGGCATGGGGGAGTTCCAGGAATCAGACCAGATAGCCATGATGAAGCCTATAACCAAGTGGAGCGCCCGCATCCCGTATACCGACCGTATACCATGGTTTATCCGCCGGGCGTTTTCCATCGCGGTCAACGGGCAGCCGGGCCCGGTTTTCCTGGAGCTGCCGTACGACGTGAGCGGGAAGACGCGATGGGAACTGCACGACATTGGAAACCCTGAGTATGTGCCTTCACAGAGGATTCGCACTGGCGGCGACCCGAAGCTTATCAAAGAGGCCGCCGCATTGCTCAGGAAGGCGAAAAGGCCGGTGGTGGTTTCCGGCAACGGAACAGTACAGGCAGGGGCTGCTGAGGAATTCAAGCAGTTTATCGAGTTGCTGGGCATACCTTTTATTACCACACCGGGAGGAAGGGGCATTCTGCCTGAGACCCATCCTCTGGCCCTCGGTGTCTGCGGTTACTACCGCACCAGGGTCGGTAAAGAGGTCTATTCCGATGCCGACCTGGTATTCACCGTTGGCACCAGGAATGAAAGCTACAGCACCCACCAGTGGCGTGATTTTCCTGAGGGAGCCAAGTTCATCCAGGTTGACATTGAACCCTTTGAAATAGGTAGAAACTGGCTGCCGGACGTTGGCATCGTCGGCGATGCCAAACTTGTCCTTCGGCAACTTATTGACGCAATGCAAGGTGCTGGTGTGACAGGCGAAGATTTCCGTGAAATACCCAGGGTGCAGGAGATAATGAAAGCCAAAGAGTCGTTTGAGAAGGAAGTAGAGGCGGAGTGCATGGCGGAGGCAACGCCGATACCGGCCAAGCGGGCTATCTATGAGACGAGCCGGATATTCGGGGGGGATACCATTCTGGTCAGTGAGAACGGCTCACAGGATACCTGGTCTTACTGTTTTCCGTATTTCAAAGTGCAGGACGGCTCAGCGTGCGTGCCGGTCGCCGAGCAGACGTGTATGGGCATGGGCGTCGTCGGTGCCATCGCGGCCAAACTGACGAAGCCGGAGAAAAACGTGGTCTGTGTCACCGGCGATGGCGCTTTCCAGATGTATATGAAAGAGCTGCCAACCGCCGCCCAGTATAAGGCCGGGTGCACATGGCTGGTTTTGAACAACTCGGCATTAGGCTGGGTGAAGCACCATCAGATGACAGCGGTTGGCTGGAATACCAGCACCTTCCAGGTGCAGCCCGATTTTGTCAAATGGGCGGAGGCCTGTCAGTGCTTCGGCAGGAGAGTGGAAAAAGCATTCGAGATTAAGCCGGCTCTGGAAGCAGCGCTGAAGGCGAACAAAGAAGGCAAGCCTGCCGTCGTTGACGTGGCCGTTGGGCTTGAGATGTCGCACTTCGAGCGAGCGGCGTGAGATTTTCTCACTAGGAGAAGTTCAATATATCGGCTCGGTAAAACGACGGAGCAAGAAGCAAAGGAGAAGGCAAATGGCCACAATCGCACTCATGGGCGCCGGCGGACAGATGGGGATACGGATTGCCCGGAAACTGAAGAACAACCCCGACTATAAAACCCTTTGCGTAGAGGTCGGCGACGAGGGGAAGGCAAAACTTGCCGGGCTGGGGCTTTCGGCTACCGCACAGGACGAGGCGGTTGAACAGGCCGATGTGGTCATACTGGCCGTTCCCGACCGTTTAATCGGCCCGATCTGCAATGACATTGTCCTCATGGTGAAAAGCGACACTATGATTATGGGGCTTGACCCGGCAGCGGGATATGCCGGAATGCTGCCGGACCGCAAGGATATAAGCTACTTCATTGCCCACCCGTGCCATGCGCCTCTGTTCGGTGACGAGACCGACCCCGAAGCCCAGCAGGACTTTTTCGGTGGTGACAAGGCAAAGCAGAGCATCGTCTGCTCATTGCATCAAGGGCCCGAAGAGGACTATGCCAGGGGGGAGGCGATTGCCCGAGCAATATACGCTCCGATATTAAAGGCGTACCGGGTCACCACGGAGCAGATGGCGATTCTGGAGCCGGCGCTGGTTGAGACCCTGGGGCTTACCTGCGTGTACGTCATGAAAGAGGCCATGGATGAGGCGGTCAGAATGGGCGTGCCAAAAGAGGTGGCCCAGGATTTCCTGTTCAGCCACGTCCGCTGCATGATGGGCGAGGTTTTTCTTTTGGCTGGCACCACCCTCTCCGAAGGGGCCAAGCTCGCTGTAGCCGAGGCAAAAGAACAGATATTCCAGCCCGACTGGATGAAAATAATGAAAATCGATAGCATCAAGGATAGCGTGCGGAAAATCACCCGCGCTGCCAGCTAATATGGAGGGCGATATTACGCCGGTTTCATCTATAATCTATAATAAAAAAGGATTCAGGTGATGGAATTCCGGGGATTCCGAAGAAAAAATGGTACCGTCGGCATTAGAAATCATGTGCTGATTTTCCCCACCACAATCTGCGCCTCCACTGTGGCCCAGATGATTAGCCGGGAGGTATCCGGCACCGTCAGTGTGGTGCATCGTCACGGCTGTGGCCACTTTGGCGACGAGAAGGAACTCATGGTTCGGACCATGGCCGGTTTCTGCGCCAACCCCAACGTTGCCGGCGTATTGCTCGTGGGACTCGGCTGCGAGTTACTCACTCCCGAGCTTATCGCTGAAGAACTGGTCAAAACCGGACAGAGGTTCGAGACACTCAGCATACAGGAAGCTGGCGGCACGACTAACAGCGTGGCCCGGGGCAAACAATTGGCGAAGCGACTTGTAAAAGAGGCCGCCACGGCGAGTCGGGAAGCGATTCCCGTTTCCGAATTGATAGTTGGTCTCAGCTGCGGCGGTTCAGACACTATCTCCGGAGTTACCGCCAATCCGGCGCTGGGCGTTGCCTCCGATTTATTAATCGCCGAAGGAGGAACGGTGATTTTTTCGGAAACACCGGAAATGATAGGGGCGGAAAACGTTCTCACCCGGCGGGCGGCAAATGCACAGGTCGGAAGTCGTGTTTCGGCAGTAATATCGGAGGCTTATGCCAGCATAAAATCAATGGGCGTTGATGTTATGGGAGTCGAACCTTCGCCCGGCAACATAGCCGGCGGGCTGACCTCTCTGGAGGAAAAATCGCTGGGGGCGGTGCTCAAGGGTGGGACCACTCCGGTGATGCAGGTTACTGATTTCGCAGAGAAACCGGAACAGAAAGGCCTGATATTAATGAACGGACCGGCTCACGACGTGGTATGCAACAGTGGCATGCTGGCCGCCGGAGCTCAGGTTATCGTCTTTACCACCGGAAGAGGGACGCCGATAGGCTCGCCCATTGCTCCGGTAATCAAGGTCTCCTCCAACAGCGCCCTCTATGAAAAGATGAGGGATAATATCGATATAAACGCCGGAACAATAATAGATGGTACCGAATCTATTCAGGGTACCGGTGAAAGAATATTCAAAGATATTGTTGACGTCGCTTCCGGCAAATTAGCCAGGGCCGAGATTTTAGGCCATTGCGAGTTTGCCATACCTTCTATCATCCCGACGGTGTGAATGTCGGGCTGACAGTTACTACCGTGGCACCCAGAGCACCATTCTCGGCTTCCTGGCCATTTCCTTGACCAGTTCCTCGATTCGGCCGTATTTCATACAGGATGCCATGCAGTGCTGCACGCAGGCAGGCTCAAGCCCCTGCTTGGTGCGGGATGCGCACAGGACACACAGTTCGGTAGGGAAGGGCAGGTAGGTGAGGTACGCCTTATCATGCGGTAGCTTCTGAACCACTTCGATTACCTGTATTCCCCCCATCCCCGCCGGCCATTGGTGTTCCTGAGCACAGGCGACCTGACACGTGTAGCAGCCGGTGCAGTATTCGTAATCTATCAGCAGGCCGTATTGATTTTTCTCAGGCATTTCCCGCCTCCTCTTTGGCATCGACTTTGTAGACCCGGCAGAGCAGGTGCTTCATCGGGGCACCCAGGCCGTCTTTGCCCTGGAAGCCCATGGGAATAAGCTGATTCACGTTCGATTCCCACACACCATACAGAGAAGGCTCTGCCCCGGGCTTTTCCGGAAACCACCAGCCGTGGGCAGCCATCACCATCCATGTCGGCACCACGAGCGTGACTTTTGCCTTGAATTTACATTTACCCAGCCAGTTTTCCACCCAGACCCATTCTCCATCGCCGATACCCAGCGAACCGGCTGTATCGGGATGGATTTCAATCACCGGGTCGGGGTCGATTTCCCGCAGCCACGGTATATTCCGGTGCTCGGCGTGGAAATACACCGGGGACCTTCTCCCCGTTGACAGTATCAGCGGATACTTCTGGTACAGCTCAGGCTGGCTGACCGGCGTGAACGGCGGCTCCTCATAGTGGGCCATGGGCTCCAGTCCCCACTCCTCACGCAGCGAGGAGTATAACTCAATCCTGCCGGATGGTGTCTGGAACCCCGGTTTCCTGTCCGGGCGCAGCAGCCCCTTCTCGAACCGGTGATACGGGGCGCTGGGGTGACCCTCCGGGGGAAAGGCCCAGCCCTTTTCCTGCAACTCCTTGAAAGTCATGCCGGACGGCTTGATGATTTCATCATAGAGCTCGTGAATGGTGTTCCAGCGGAAATCCGGGTCAAATCTCCTGGCCAGCTCAAAATTGATTTCCACGTCAGGCTTGCACTCCGCCACTGACATGGCCTTATTGATGCTCTGAAGAGGCACCCACCAGCTCCTGACGCCGTCCTTTTCCAGAAAGCTGGCCGACGGCAGCACCACATCCGCCAGCTGGGTGGTGGGCGTCATGAAAAGGTCTACGGCCACCACGAAATCGAGCTTCTTCAGGGCTTCAACCCATTTCCTGGGGTCGAGACCTATGCCGGCCACCGGGTTACAGGTCTGTATCCACATGCCCTTGATAGGGTAGGGTTCCCCGGTGAAAATCTGCTCCAGAACCAGGTCCGTCTGAGCCCGCCAGATAAATTTGTTCAGAGGGCCGTACCGGTCAGCCCCAATCCGCTTCTTGTCCGCCTCTTTGGACTTCAGCTTTATAACTCCCTTGGCGCCGGGTAAAGCATACGCGACGGCATCAAAGGCAAAGCGGGAAATCACATTCCCGCCGGGCACATCAAGGTTGCCGGTGATACACCACAGGTTGGCAATTGCCTGGACGGTGGGCGTAATGGCCGGCGTCATATCAATGGGCACCCCCCAGTGGATGGCTGCCGGCTTGCTCTGGGCGTAAAACCGCGCCGCCTCCACAATATCGCTCTCAGGAACCCAGGTGATTTCGGACACTCGCTTCACCGGGTACTCCTGTACCTGCTGGCAAAACACCGACCAGACCGTTTTAACGGGTACTCTGGCACCGTTCGAAAGGCGGATTTCGTACTCTCCCTCCAGAGCCGGTTTCACTTCAGCCTGTTTATAGCCCAGTTCCGTGGCATCCCAGACCGCTGGCGTTCCCTTCGCCGTGTCCCACACCACGAAATTACCCGCCGAACCGCCGTCCACCAGGTCGCTCTCCCGCAGCAGCTTTCCGGTGTCACCTCTAATCAGATGAGTTGCATTGGTCCACTTCTCGACAAATCCTTTATCATACAGGCCTTCGCTGATAATCACATTAAGGAAACCCATCGCCAGAGCCCCGTCTGTTCCGGGGCGGAGCTTGAGCCATTTCTTGGCTCGGGAGGCGAACCACGACAGCCTGGGGTCGATGGCGATAATCTCGGTGCCCTTCTTCATGAGGTCGATAATCCAGTGCCCGAAAACATTGTCCGGACAGGAGGCGGGAATATTGTAGCCCCAGATTACTATGCACTTTGGAATCTCATACCTGGGGTCGTCATAGCGTTTCGGGAACCACTGCGCCGCGTCGAGTATGCAGTAGTCTCCCTGTACAGTGTCCACCGCGGCGATTCTCGGGCTGTAACAGGCGATGCCACTCAGGGCGAACATTACATTCGGGCTGCCGTAGGCATAGGCGAGCATGCATATCCAGGGCCCGATGTCTCTGCCGGTGCCCATGGAAAAGATGACGCTCTCCGGGCCGAATTCTTCCCGGATTTTGCCCAGTTTTTTCTCTATCAGGTCGAAAGCCTCGTCCCAGGAAATCTCCTGCCACTTGCCTTCACCGCGCTCTCCCACCCTCTTCAGGGGACGGGTCAATCGGTCGGGATGATGAACGTACTGTGTCATGGCCAGGCACCTGGCGCAGAGTCGACCCTGATTCCAGGGATGGTCCGGGTCGCCCTCTATCTTGACCAGCTTGCCATCCTCGATATGTGCCAGCACCCCGCAGCCGCCGTGACAGCCGGGCCCCGCCGACCACGTAGTGGTGCGTACGATTTTACGTTCCCCCTGTTTCATTGGCCGGGTTCCTCCTCACTCCAAGATACAGTAGAAGGCCGAATTCCCTGTAACGCAGCACAATGATGCCGGAGCACTTCTTGGGTTCGATTATATTTCCTGGAAGCGTGCAATGCAAATGCGGACTCGCTGGAAAACGACACAATCCGGAAAGGGGTATTGACAATAAATTAAAAGGGAGTAAAATCAAAGTCTAACGCGTTAAACAACCCTTAAAATGAGAAAAGGAGGGCGTAATGAAAGGTAAACATCTTACCACAAATCAAGGTGTGCCCGTCACTGACAACCAGAACTCGTTGACCGTTGGCGAGCGTGGTCCGGTCCTGTTGCAGGATGTCCAGTTCGTGGAAAAGATGGCCCACTTTGACAGGGAGCGTATCCCCGAAAGAGTCGTCCATGCCAAGGGAGCGGGTGCACACGGCTACTTTCAGGTTTACAAGAGCGTGAAAACTTATACTAAGGCAAAGTTCCTTCAAGACCCGGCGAAAAAGACCCCGGTATTTTTACGGTTTTCCACGGTAACAGGGGGGCGAGGCTCTGCCGATACAGTACGGGATCCCCGGGGTTTCGCCGTTAAATTTTACACCGAGGATGGCAACTACGACCTGGTTGGGAACAATCTACCGGTATTTTTTATCCGGGATGCGATAAAGTTTCCCGATATGGTTCACGCCTTCAAGGGTGCACCGGATAACAATGTACCATCAGCGTCTTCTGCGCATAACCGTTTTTGGGACTTCATATCGCTAACACCGGAATCAACTCATATGATAACCTGGCTCTTTTCTGACCGCGGCACACCGAAAAGTTACCGAATGCAAGAGGGCTTTGGCGTTAACACATATGTTTGGTTTAATGCTGAAGGAAAAGCGATGTATGTAAAATACCACTGGAAACCGAAACTGGGTGTGCAGAACCTTGACCGGCATGAAGCAACACGCCTGGCGGGTGTCGACCCTGATTATCTTACCCGTGACCTTCATGATGCCATCGCCAGTGGCCAAGAGGTTGAATACGAACTTAATGTTCAGCTGATGGACATCGCTGATGAATTGAAACATGACTTCGACCCACTAGATCCTACCAAGACGTGGCCTGAGGACAAGCTACCACTCATGGCGGTCGGCAGAATGGTACTCAACCGCAATCCGAAAAATTTCTTTGCCGAAGTGGAGCAGGCCGCTTTTTGCCCCGCCAGTATTGTTCCGGGAATTGATTTTTCAGCCGACAAGCTCCTTCAGGGCCGATCATTCTCTTACGCTGATACTCAGCGCCACCGGCTAGGGCCGAACTACCTGCAACTCCACATCAATCGCCCAGCCATTGAGGCTACCAACAACCAGCGCGACGGAGCCATGCAGATTGGGGAGTTCAGTGGCCCGGTCAACTATGAGCCCAGTAGCCTGGTTAGTGATGTGCCAAAAGAGGCTCCTGAGGAAGGCACCCCCCGCAAATACTGGCTCGAGGGAGAAGTGGCCCGGCGGAAGATTAGCAAAACGAACGATTTCACACAGGCCGGAGAGAAATACCGCTCCTTAAGCAAGATGGATAAGGAGCACCTGGTAGATAATCTCACCGCCGACCTTATGCACATCGAGAAGCCAATCCAGCAGCGGGTAATCGAGCACCTGACCAAGGCTGACCCGGAGCTAGGACGCTCTATAGCCGATGGGCTGAAAGGTTAAGCGAGTCGTACGCTTCTCACTAAAGAAAGATAAAAAAACCTTCTGCGGCTAGCTAAAGAACCGGCGAAATATCTTAGCGCCCTCTCCGCTCGCGGCGGTAGGTCCTTTTCTGGCTGGCGTTATCACCACGGTAATCCGGAACGGTGACATTGAATGGCGTGCTGAGCTTGGGGTCGATAAGGCGTGAGCTTATCGAGCTCTCGATATTTTCGTTGATTTCCGCTATCGTATAGCGCGTGGTAATGACCATGGGCAGCCGCGAGTTGTACCGATAGTTTATTACCTGGTACAGTTTTTCCCTGACCCACGGCGTGGTGGTCTGCTCCCCAAAATCATCCAGCGCCAGCAGGGGCGCTGTTTTTACCTTTTCAAAAAGCTGGTCATAGGATATCTTGCTCTCGGGGCTGAATGTCGAGCGCAGGTGGTCAAGAAACTCGGGGACCACAACGAACAAAGCCGGCTTGTTGGCCTGATACCGGTAATTGACAATGGCCGCGGCCAGGTGGGTCTTACCACAGCCGGTTTCACCCATAAAAACTACCCAGCCCTCGGGCGACTTGGCGAACTCAAAAGCCAGCTGGTACGCCGACTCCAGATTTTCGCGCTGCTCCAGAGGCAGGTTAACCCGTCTCTGGTCAAAATTATCAAAAGTCATGCTTTTCTGGAGCTCAAATTCCGGTCCCCAGGTATAATTGAAAGACACGGGCTGCTTCTCTTCAATAACGCATACTTTGCTCAATTCAGGGTCGGTCAGGCGGGTCTGCAGCCTGTCATCCAGGTGCTCCAGCGCAACGATGGGTACAATCACCGTCGGCAGCTTGCTGTTATAGCGATATGTCAGCAGCTGGTCAAGCTTTTCCCTGGCCCACGCGGTGCTGGCCTGAAGGCCGAAGTCGTCCAGAATTAACAGCGGGGCGTTCCGTACCTGGTCGAAAAGCTCGTCGTAGGGGATTTCGCTGCCGGGACTGAATGTGGCGCGCAGATGGTCCAGAAGGTCGGGTGTGGCGATGTAGAAAGCGGGAAAACCGTGGCTGATGCGCTCGTTGGCAAGGGACGCTGCCAGGTGCGTTTTGCCGCTCCCGCTGGGGCCAACGAAAACAAGCCATCCTTTCGGGTCGGAGGCAAACGCTTTTGTCACCTCGTAGACCTGCTGGAACTGTGCCTGGTTCTTCGGGTTACCGCTTCTCCCCTGGGGCTCCAGGTTCTGGAAGGTAAACTGGGCGAGCGTTCCCAGATTGCTGTACCGCTTCAGGCGGGCCAGGCGCTCATCATCAAGCTCCTTTTTCACGCATCGGCAGGGCACCACCCGGGTGAAATCCGGCTTTCCGGAAGGCAAAAAAGGATGGACCACCCCGGCGCCCTTGCAGATGGGGCAGTTAGCGCTTGGAGAAGGGGCTTCTTCAGCGTCGGACCATGTGTCCGTATTTTCCCTTGATGTATTTATCCGGGTCTGTCTTAGAAACTCGCTGATATGTTCCATCAGTCTTCCCTTCGGTCGACCATCGTTCCAGAATGCGCACAATATACCGGATGTTCCGCTTGTTGAGTGCCACCGCCTCTTTGACGGCGTCTCTGAGCCAGCTCTCCGGGTACAGTTTCTCCGCCTCTTTTAGTTCGTCGGCGATTAAAGGCGTCAGCATGCCGATGTTCTGCTCATACAGTGTGAAGA
>JBARQF010000202.1:0-15718 GCA_049643605.1 Dehalococcoidales bacterium | reverse complement strand
GTCGTTTTTTGATGTCGGCGGCATCTGCATAGACGCTCAGGACAGGTTATATATCCTGAACCGCAGCGAACGTCCCATAATCGTCCTTGACCGTGAAGGCAACCTGCTCAATTCCTGGGGTGAGGGCTTCTTCAACCGCGCCCATGGCAGCTGTATCGGTCCTGACGGCAATATATACTGCACCGATGATAGAAACCACATCGTCGCCAAATTCACCACGGATGGCGAGTTGCTCATGACGCTGGGCACCAAAGGACAGGCATCGGAGAACGGCTACACCCGAACCTGGGATTTCTGGGAGAGCCTGGCCAGGATACAGAAAGGCTCCGCGCCGTTCAACCGCCCGACCGGCGTGGCGGTAACTCCGTCCGGCGAGATATACATCGCCGACGGCTACGGCAACGCCCGGGTACACAAATTCTCCCCCGACGGCAAGTTGCTCTTCTCCTGGGGAGAGCCCGGCGGTGCCCCGGGACAGTTTCGCCTCCCCCACAACATCTGGCTGGACAGGCAGGAGCGGGTCTGGATTCCGGACCGCGAGAACAGCCGGATACAGATTTTCGATTCAAAGGGCGAATTCATAACGGAATGGACGGATGTTATCCGCCCCACCCACGTTTTCATCGATGAGGAGGACACGGTCTATGTCTCCGAGCTGTGCCTGCGGGTAAGCATCTTCACCATTGACGGTAAACTCGTCACGCGCTGGGGCAACGAGGGAATAGAGAAGGACACGGCGCTTTTCCATGCCCCCCACGTCATCGCGGTTGACTCACAGGGAGCTTTATATGTCGGCGAGGTATCCAAGACCAGCGCCGGCGTTGACAAAGGCTCCCGGACGATTCAGAAATTCGCCCGAAAAAAGTAAATACAACCGGTTTTAGGAGGTAATTATGTACGATGTCGTTGCTTTTGGCGAGGTTCAGCTGAGGCTGACAACACAGGATTTCCATAGGCTTGAGCAGGCGACGAGCCTTGATGTGAAAATAGGCGGCGCCGAGCTCAATGTCATGGTCACCCTTCAAAGGCTGGGGTTAAATACTTCCTATGTTACCCGACTGCCGAAAAACCCGCTGGGTCGGATGGTGCAGAACAAAGCCCGGGAACATGGTGTTGATACCTCGCATGTCCTGTGGTCGGATGAAGACCGGCTTGGCATCTATTTCCTCGAATTCGGGGCGCTGCCCCGCCCCAGCTCCATTCTCTACGACCGGGCTGGCTCCGCGATTTCCAAAATAAAGCCAGGGATGGTGGACTGGGATAGTATCTTCTCCCAGGCTAAGGCCTTTCACGTTACCGGCATTACCCCCGCTCTGAGCCCAAGCTGCCTTGAGGCCACCGGCGAAGCCCTGAGCAAGGCCCGCGAGAAAGGACTGCTGGTCAGCTTCGACCTCAACTACCGGGCCAAGCTATGGAGCCAGGAACAGGCCAAAGCCGGGCTGTCGCCACTGATGCAGTACGTTGACGTGCTTATTACCACGGAGGAGGATACAGCGCGGGTATTTCAGATTGAGGGCAATGACTGGAAAGAGGTCGCCCGAAAGCTGGCCGACACCTTTGGCTTTAAAATCGTAGCCATCACCCTGCGGGAAAATATCACCGTGTGGCGCAATAACTGGACCGCCATCGTTCTGGCCGACGGCAAAATCTACGAAGACCGGACATATGAGGTCGAGGTCGTAGACCGAGTGGGCAGCGGCGACGCCTTCGCCGGAGGTTTCCTATACGGTTACCTGAACGGCAAAGGTATTGAGGCTTCCCTTAAATACGGCAATGCGGGGGCATTGCTGAAGCACTCCTGTCCCGGAGACCTGGCCTGGTTTACCCTGGATGAGGTGGAGAAACTTATCGCCGGCAAGGGAGACCTCAGGATAAGCCGCTGATTATAAAATAATACCGAGCGCTAGTTGCCGCGTCCCCGACCGGTTACCGGTATTTCTTCCTCAACGGCACCGTTTCTCACGCCGTATATCCGGTCATGTATGTTGATGACCAGAGTGGCGTTGTTGGGCACGATTTCCAGGCGCTCGCCGAGGGTTAATTTTTTCCCCGGCTTCATGTAATATATGCCGCCGGTCTCGGCGGAGAGACGCCCGAACCACAGGTCAGAACGACCCTGAACCGAGCCGTAGCTCAACCGGTCCTGCCACCAGAAATCCGGGCTGTCCCGCTGCTCAAAAAGGGAGTCGCTGCCGAACGTTTTATATCCAGCATCGATTATCGCATAATCGTCATGCGCCGTGCTCAATACCGTGGTCAAGACCGTCACCGCGCACGCCTCTCGCGTGTTGCCGCCCTGTCTCATATAACGTATATCGCCGACGAAGAACGCCCCGGCGTGAATTTCGGTTAATTCAGGGAATTTACCTTCTTTGCGGAAACGGCACGTAGAGGGAAAAGAAGAAGAGGCACCCACGGATACGTGCTCTATTTCCATGCCCGCATCTCTCAGCATACGGGCGTTTTCGACCATTATCTCGGCGGCTTCCAGCGCCACCTCGTCCTTGTCCTCAGGAGTCGGTTTGATACCCATTTCATGTGAATAAATACCGATAAGCTCGATGCCCGGCAGCTTGCGGAGTTGCGTTGCCAGTTCCACAACCGGTTTGCCGGGTGGCACACCAAACCGTGAACTCCGGCCCAGGTCGACCTTTATCAGCAGGCGCGCCGTCCGGCCCGCGGCCTGTGCCACCTGCGATATGATTTCAGCCTGCTCCAGCATATCTACCACCATGGCCAGTTTCAGGTCAGACTTGCCCAGAAGTCTCTTCAAGATTTCTCCTTTGGGTCCGCCATAATAGCCGGGGTGAGCGACGACGATGTCGCTGATTCCCTGCCCTGCCATAGCCTCCGCCTGCTCCACAACGCCCACCTCCACCCCACAGGCGCCAGCCGCAATCTGCTTCTTGGCTATCAACGCGTTCTCATGAATCTTGACGTGCGGCCTGAGCTTCAACCCTGCTTCTTTGGCCAACCCGGAAATCCGGTTTATGTTCGCCTCGAGAGTATCCAGGTCAACCAGCACGGCCGGTGTATTCAAGGACGGGTACGGTATCTTCTTTTCTGCCATTTCAAGTCCTGCTTTCTTATAAAATTTATTATCGCCACAGTTTTTAATTTGTCTGTTGTCTCTCTTTGCGCTATACTATTGCATCACCTGAAGCATCCGTTATATTAATAATAAACTATTTTTATTGAGGAGGTAAATGAATGACCACAAGAATCGCGGTTCTGGGAGCGGGGGCAATAGGCGGCGCCACAGGCGCCTATCTGATAAAAGCTGGCCACGATGTCACCTTTATAGACCAGTGGGCAGCACACATAGATAAAATCCGCAGTGATGGCCTGAAAGTGAGCGACCTCAACGGCGAGTTCACCGTGCCCGCCAAGGCGCTTCACCTCAGCGATGTCAGCGGCGTTAAGGAACCATTTGATATGGTCTTTCTGTCAGTCAAGTCCTATGACACACGATGGTCGGCGTACCTCATTGAGCCATATCTCAAGCCCACGGGTTTCATCCTGCCGACGCAAAACGCTTTGAATGACGAGGTTGTGGCCAGCGTGGTCGGATTTAACCGCACCGTGGGTTGCGTGACCTTGCTCAGCGTTGGCGTTTATGAGCCAGGCCATATCAGCCGCCACGACCCTTTAGACAGGGAACACACTTTTACCGTTGGCGAACTTTCCGGCCTGATATCCAGTCGTGTTAAAGAAGTGGTGGCAGCACTTAACGCGGTGGGCCCGAGCGATACAACCACCAATATCTGGGGCGTGCGCTGGTCTAAGCTGGCGATTAACTGCATGTCAAATGCTCTGGCAGGCGTTATCGGCCCGGAAATCGTTTCCCTGAATGAAGAGCAACAGGATGCGGTGAACCTGCTCAAGGTTGTTCTCGGTGGAGAGGTCGCACGGACTGGCCAGGCTCTAGGCGTGAACATCGAGCCCGTATGGGGACTTCCGACATCCGAGTTCGCCGAAGCGACAACCATGGAAACCGTGCAGAAATTGAAGGAAAAGGTTGCTGAAATCTTGAGCAAGCAATTCCTGCCGGCTGAAGAACTGCAAAAGAAAGTGGGCACGCCGCAGCGCCCATCACTCCTGCAGGATATAATAAAGAAGAGACGGACGGAGGTAGAGTTTCTCAACGGAGAGGTGGTCAGAAAAGGCCAGGTAGTGGGTGTGCCCACGCCCCTGAACCAGGCTCTTCTCGACCTTACCCTCAGGATAGAGATTGGTAAAGCTGAGCCCGACCCGGCGAATATCGAGCTACTTAAAAAACATATCTCGCTGTAATTAGAGGTAAAGCCATGAAAAAAGCGATCACAATGGATGCGAAAGACAATGTGGCCACGGTTATCAGCGCGACAACGGCTGGAGAGGAAGTGGAAATATTTTCCACAAAACAGGAGGTCGTGCAGCGCATTAAGGCCAGAGATTCATTGCCTCTGGGACACAAAATCGCACTCACCGATATCGGGCAAGGCGATAACATTAAAAAATACGGGGCGGTTATCGGCAAGGCTTCTAAAGACATCGCGGTTGGCGAATATGTGCATATTCACAACGTTGAAAGCAATCGAATGCCTCTGACCGAGCATATGCTCAGCTATAAATAGTGGCCAGCAGAATGGAGGCAAAGCAAATGAATTTCCAGGGATTTATGAGGCCGGATGGTCGTGCCGGGGTACGCAACCGGGTTCTGGTGATAGCGACTTGTGACTGCGCCGAACCCGTCGCACAGATGATTGCCCGCGGCATGGATGGCGTGGTATCCGTTACCCAGCACTTGGGGTGCATTGCCACAGATACCGCCACGACTCTGACCGGAGCCGCCAAGAACCCCAATATCTGCGCCGCGCTGCTCGTCTCCATGGGATGTGAGGGCATTGAAGCGGAGCCAATGATATCGGAGATAAGCCAGACGGGCAAACCGGTGGAGCTCGTCCGAATTCAGGAGATTGGCAGCACGCGCGGGACAATCGCCCGGGGGCGCGAGATAGTGCAGAAAATGGCCGCCGAGGCGCAAAAGCAACCGAGAAAGCCTTTCGAAATGAGCCGACTTGCCGTTGGCGTGAAGTGCGGTGGCTCCGACACCACCAGCGGCATCGCCGCCAACCCGTCAATAGGCGCCATGACGGATATGCTGGTTGACGCTGGCGCCTCGGTGGTAATGATTGAGCCCATAGAAGCAATAGGTGCCGAGGAATTTCTGGCCAGCCGGGCGGCAAATCAATCGGTTAAGAAACAGGTCCTGAAATGGATAAGTGACGAGGAGAAGCGCTGGACGGTTCCCGGCGCAAGCACCGATTTTATGTGCCGCGGCAATATTGACGGCGGACTTACCACCCTTGAAGAAAAGGCGCTCGGCGCGGTTCACAAGAGCGGCCATAGGCCGATACAGGGAGTCCTGAAAAACAGAAAAGGCTACCTGGAAATGGTGTCTCAGGGCGGTGGCTTTTACCTCCAGGAGGGCACCCATGAGGAAATACCGGCCATTACTTACATGGCGGCAGCCGGCGTGAACATCATCGTTTTTGCCACCGGGCGCGGAGGCGTCTTCGGACATGCCGTCAGCCCCATAATCCGCGTTACCGGGAACCCGGAAACATGGGCCAAAATGAATGAGGATATGGACATAAATGCCAGCACCATCATGGAAGGAAAAGAATCGATCGAGGGCGTGGGTAAACGTATACTGGACGAAGTGCTGGCGGTTGCCTCTGGCAAGCCGACCATCAGCGAACAACTGGGGCTCGATAATTTCGCCGTATGGAGATATGACTCCAGACTGGAGGCACTCCTGGGGTTACTATAGGAAATCACCAGGTGACTTCCACTCCCCTTTTCTGAAGTTGGGGAATATAAATCATTAACCGACCCGGCATCCAGCGGGGTGCCATCCAGGTGAACCTTGTCAGCCGCTGCCAGCCCTTCATTGCCAGCGAGGGGTTTATCTGACTCCTCGCCCGAAAAGCTCCATCAACCCGTTGCAAAACGCCGACTTTTTGCCTAAACTTAAATAACCTGCATTAGACTGCACCAATGTCAAGGAGGAGAAATGAAGCGGATTGGCGTTTTAACCAGCGGCGGCGATGCCCCCGGCATGAACGCTGCCATCCGTGCCGTGGTACGTACCGGGCTCAGCCAGGGCTGGGAGGTCATGGGTATTCGGAACGGGTATGCCGGCCTGTGTAACAATAACATGGTCGCAATGGGTGCCCGTGATGTGAGCGGCATCATCCAGCAGGGCGGGACTGCTCTCGGCAGTGCCCGCTGCCCCGAGTTCAAGACCGAAGAAGGCCAACGCAAAGCGTTGCATAACCTTGAAGAACGGGCGGTTGAGGCGCTCGTCATCATTGGCGGCAATGGCTCACAGACCGGTGCCCATGCTCTGTCCCAGATGGGCTTCCCGGTGGTCGGTGTGGCCTCAACGATAGACAACGACCTCTATGGTTCGGAAATCACTATCGGTGTTGACACCGCCCTTGATGTGGCGCTAGTGGCGATAGACCAGCTCAAGGTAACCGCCTCATCGCACTACCGCGCCTTCATCGTGGAGGTGATGGGCCGCGATTGCGGCTATCTGGCCCTGGTGACGGGCATCACCGGCGGCGCGGAATACATTGTCATCCCTGAATTCGAAATTGACGCCGAAGATGTGGTCAATGCGATACGCACGGCCTATGAGCGGGGCAAGGCCCACGCCCTCATTATCGTGGCCGAGGGTGCCAAATACAACGCCCACGGCCTGGAAAACTATTTTGCCAAGCACCACACAGACACGGGGTTTGACCTGAGAATTACCACCCTGGGCCATGTACAGCGGGGAGGCACTCCCGGCGCTTTCGACCGGCTGCTGGCGACCCGGCTTGGTGCCGCCGCCACCGAATATATCGCCCAGGGAAAGTTCGGCGTGCTGGCTGGCTTAAACAAGGGACAGATTACACCAACCCCGCTGGCAGAGGTCGTGACCGGTGAAAAACCACTGGACCTCAATCTACTGCGGCTTTCCGGGGTGCTGAATACACTGTGATATGTTTGCGAACAAACGAAAGGGTACATAAAAGTAAACAATGAAGGATACCATACGGGAGATATCGGACTTCATCAGCTCGTTATTCGACGTTTTTGGCATCGCGGAGCATCCCGACCACGGTACATTGATTATCGTTGGTCTCGAATCGACACCGGAACGCAACCTTGACGAGTTCGGGCGGACGGATGATGAAATCAAGCTATTTGGTTTCGAGAAATACATGTCGCCGTTGCTGGAATCAGCGGTCAGCTTCATCAGGAATAAAGGGCACACACCTGAACTGGTCGGCAGGCACGGTTATCCCAAGCGAGAACAACTGAACCTCAAGGAACTTGCCGTTCAGACTGGGATAGGCAAGCGGGGCAAGAATTCGGTAGTCCTGCATGATAAATATGGGGCACGCCTGCGTTTTGCGGCTATCAAAGTTGAAGACTCGTTTCATCTGCCGGCCAGACCGATTCTTTCAGAGCCGCCGAACCCCACCTGCCATAACTGTTCTCTGTGCCTGGAGGCGTGCCCGGTCGACATCATTGAGCCGTATAGAATCACCGATGTCTCCCTGTGCCTCTCACAGGTTATGATTATGGAAGAACAACAGGGACAGCTCACTCCCTGCGACAAATGCCTTAAAGTATGTCCCGCGGGAACAGGTTGATTTCTTTATAAACTCACCGATTATCCGGCCGGCCGCACCGACAACTTTTCAGCTGGTAACCCTGAATGCCCATATCTGATGAAATACATCGGGTTCGCCTTTGGGCAGCACCTGCTTTTTCTCACTTATTTCCGCGAGTTCCCATTTACCGGCATTTTCAAGTCCGGCTATCTTTTCCTTGAAACCGCTTTCCTCGTAGACGTCAGGGCGCAGGGAAAACACAATGTAGCCGCCCGGCTTGGTAACCCGGATTAACTCGTCAAGGGAACTGGCCGGCGCGTGTCCCACGGTCATCACACCGATGCTGATAACCGCGTCAAAGGAATCGGTGGGGAAATCCAGCGTTTCTCCCATCACCATCTGGTGAAATTCACGGTACACGTTTTTCTTTTTGGCTTCCTCAAGCATGCCTGTGGAGAGGTCCATCGCCACTATATCACGATATCCCTTCTGCGCCAGAATCACGCCAACGAGGCCTGTGCCCGCACCGGCATCCAGTATCTTCGCGTCTTTCGATACGTACTTGGCAAATAACTCGGCCGAAAACGCCGGCCCCTGCCAGTCATAACCGCTCTCCAGGTCAGTCTCATAGTCCTTCGCCCACTGGTCGTATCGCTCCTCCAGCTCTTCGTTACCGCGTGATGAATAAATCCACTGCACCTTGTTCTGTTGCTCCATCAATCACCTCTCAAGATGTAAAATTATAAACATCTTACACGGTTACTCAACACATTGAAAACGCGAGGATATGGGTTTATCACCGTATTACGGGGAATAAATGGCTATACGACGGGATAAACGGGGAAATCATAGAGTTTCTATAGATTACGGGACAAATAATCGGCAACGCGCCTTTCTACGCCCTGTACCTGCTTCAGAGTATCAAATTCCATTTTCTGTTCCGGCATGGCCAGGAATATCGGGATTGTCCTGCCGAGGTCGAAATCGGCTGCCTGGAAAACCTCATGCATTAAGGGCAGGTGTCGCAGGTAGGTCATCTGAAAGGCGATAAAAGCGTTGTTCAACTGGTCGGGTTTACCTCCCCAGATACGGTAAAGCTCGTTGCCCATGGTTTCCAGCAATCGGGCTTTCCTTATCAACGTATCCAGTTCGGAAAGTTTTCCCTCTCGATACTGCGCATAGAGGGCTTCGAGTTTGGCGTAATATTCTACGTAAATTTCGCTTTCTCTGAGCTTGTTATCGAAGTGTTTTACCAGAGTCCGATATACCTGTGAATCCTGACCGAACCTGTCCCTGGCAAACAGCACGGCGGAGGCATAGCCGATTATCTCCGCAGACGGCTCTTCCAGTCCGTGAGGCAGGTCGATCTGCTCATGCCAGTCCTCGTGAAAGATTATCTGGATGAAGCGGTAGAGGGGCGCCTGCAGCAAAGACTCGGTCACCGGTGTGCCTTTTCCGGCCACAGACGGAATGGAATAAAAATAGGCATCATACTTTTTAAAATCGAGATAGACGCTGTCCCGGGTTCCAATCGCCGATATCAGCGCCGGGTCATCGAGCGAGTATGGCAGCTGCATGCCGGGCGTGTAGAATAAGTAGTGGTACGCTTCTGTCTCCGGACTATACGTTTTGAAATTTTCCGTCTCAGCAAAGCCGAGATCTCTTTCAAAAGCTTTTATCTCGGCTATCAGCTGACGTCGCTGCTCCTCGTCAACAGGTGTGTCCGGCTGACAGGAAGAAACAACAGCGGCAGATACCAAGAACATGGCAATAAAAAAAGGCAGCACTTTTCTCATCTCGATTACGGCATATCGACAGGGCGTATCATGGTCAATCAGCCCTGCACCAGCTCCAGCAGCACTCTGCCGGTACCTCTGGGATGCAGGAAGGCAATACTCGTATCCTCAACACCCTTCCGGGGTTTTTCATCAATCAAGGGTATGCCGTTCTGCGACACCTGCCTCAACGTTTCCTCAATATCAGCCACCTCCAGCGCCAGATGGTGCATCCCTTCACCGAACTTGGCAATGTATCTGGCAATCGGACCTTCCGGGTCAGTTGACTCGAGCAGCTCGATGCTGCTCTCGCCCACCGGCAGAATGGCTGTCCTGGTCCGCTGTTCTTCGACAACTTCGATTTCCTTGACATCCAGTCCCAGCACCTCGGTATAGAGCTTCAGGGCCTGGTCAATGCTGTTAACGGCAATACCAATATGGTTAATCTTCTTTATCATCGCTTCCCTTCTCCAGTTCAGCCTTGATAAAGCTGATGATTTCATTAATTGGTGTTCCCGGGCCGAAGGTCCCCGTAATACCAGCTGCTTTCAACGCTTCGATATCTTTCTTCGGAATGATGCCACCCCCGATAAATATAATTTCCTTATCGCTTCTCTCTTTGAAACTATCCATTGTTTTAGAGAAAAGCGTCAGGTGACCGCCGGAGAGACAGCTCAGACCGATAACGTCAACATCTTCCTGTATTGCCGCCTCCGCAATCTGTTCCGGAGTCAAACGCAATCCCAGATAGATGACCTCCATGCCCGCATCTCTCAATCCCTGCGCCACCGCGATGGCGCCGCGGTCATGTCCGTCAAGGCCCGGCTTGGCTATCAATATCCGTATTTTCTTTCTTACCATGTCATACTCCCCATGTGTTATAAGTGCGCATTACAGCACGCTTGGTTCCTTGTACTCACCGAACACGTCTCTCAGTACGTCAGATACCTCCCCGACCGTGGCATAGGCCTTCACCGCTTCAATGAGAACCGGCATGATATTTTCCTCGCTGCTGGCTACCTGGCGCACCCTATCCAGAACCTGGCGAACCTTGTCGCTATCCCGCCGGCTTCTTAGCTTATCCAGTCGCCCGAGCTGCTTCCTGGCAACGCCCTCATCAATCTCAAACAGCTCCATGGCCGGTTGCTCTTCCGAGGTATATTGATTGACACCAACCACAACCTGTTCGCCGGCATCTACCGCCTTCTGGTGGTTGTAAGCTGACCGCCTTATCTCTCTCTGAATATAACCTTTTTTAATCGCTTCCAGCGCTCCGCCCATTTTGTCGATAGTGGCGATATATTTCTGTACGCCTTCCTCTATCTCATTGGTCAGCCATTCCACATAGTATGAGCCACCCATCGGGTCAACAGTATCGGCGACACCACTCTCATAGGCAAGTATCTGCTGTGTACGCAGGGCCAGCTGCACCGCTTCCTCGCTGGGCAAGGCAAGTGCCTCATCATAAGAGTTGGTATGCAAGGACTGGCAGCTGCCCAGAATCGCCGCCAGTGCCTGTATGGTTACCCTGACCACATTGTTGAGTGGCTGCTGTTCGACAAGGGTACAGCCGCCGGTCTGAACGTGGAACTTGAGCATCGTTGACCGTTCATTCTGAGCACTGAACCTTTCCTTCATTATCTTTGCCCACATCCGGCGCAGTGCCCGGAACTTGGCCACCTCTTCAAAGAGATTGGTAAAAGCGGCAAAGAAAAAAGAGAATTGCGGGGCGAAAGAATCAACCTCCATTCCCCGAGCAATCATCGCCTGTACATAAGCGATACCGTGGCATAAACTAAAGGCGGCCTCCTGAATGGCGGTCGCCCCGGCCTCGCGCATATGATAGCCGCTAATGCTAATCGAGTTCCATTTCGGCATATTCTGAGCGCAGTAGCTGCATATATCCGTGGTCAGTCGCATTGAAGGTTCGGGAGCGAAAATATACGTATTCCTGGCCACGTATTCTTTCAGCAGGTCATTCTGCACGGTTCCCATGAGCTGGCTTTGCGCCACGCCCTGCTTCTCCGCGGCAGCGATGTACATCGCCAGTATAATGGGAGCAGTGGAGTTGATTGTCATTGAGGTGCTTACTTCGCCGAGCGGAATGCCACCCCAGAGGTCTTCCATATCCTGCAGCGAATCAATCGCCACGCCTACCCGGCCAACCTCGGGAAGCGCCAGGGGATGGTCCGAATCATAGCCCATTTGAGTTGGCAGGTGAAAAGCGACACTGAAACCGGTTTGTCCCTGCTTGTAAAGGTATTTGTAACGCTTGTTTGTCTCTTCTACGGTGGCAAAGCCGGCATACTGGCGCATCGTCCATAGTCTGGTACGATAACCGGCTGGCATTATGTTACGGGTAAAAGGATATTTCCCTGGCAGACCAGCATCGATTTCATTTTCTGATACATTATCTAGACTATATACCCTCTCAACCACAATCCCATCAACCGTTGTCTTGAATTCTTTTTTTCTTTCTTTTTTTTCTGCCATGACGTCTGTCACCACCTTCCCGCCAAGGTTTTTCCGCAACTAATAATAGCGCTGCAAGATGATATTTGCAATGATGGCTTCACCGTCACCATCTGAAAACAGCCCTGAAATAAGGCGTCCAGCAACAAATTTTTTGTAAAATTTGCCCGATAATAGTACTGGCTATGGCACAGTACAAAAGTGGGAGTATCAGGGAGTATTCCGCAGTATATGGACGTATTTTTTCTGATACCCTGTTAAGGGGTAGTATAATGGTTTATTGCCCCATTTAAACTGCCTTAGTCGGGTATTTCTCTTTTGACTTATCTTTTTTTGTCTGCTAAAGTACACTAGTTTTCAGGGTTCAGAAGTACCATATGAAGCTAAAAGATACTTGTGAGGAGGTTATGTAAAATTCCCACCGACGGGCTGTAATAGTAGCTTCATTACACTCTGTTGACCTGTTTCCCCTGTAATTTCCCTCTTTTTTGTCCCCTTTTATAAATCATTTAGCATTACTATGGCTGATAAAGAACATAAGATACGCTGCCAGAACCTGTGGAAAATCTTTGGCCCCAGTCCGCAGGGTATACTTGATTCCATTAAGAATGGAGCCTCCAAGCAGGAGGTCATGGAAAAGACGGGGCATGTTATCGCTATACGAGACGTTTCTTTTGAGGTTCAGGAAAACGAAATATTCGTGGTTATGGGGCTCTCGGGAAGCGGTAAGTCCACCCTGGTACGCTGTATAAACCGTCTTATGGAGCCCACCAGTGGCTCTATATTCATCGAAGGCGACAATGTCGGTGAAATGAACAACCATGACCTCAAGGAACTACGCCGCCATAAATTGAGCATGGTCTTTCAGCACTTCGGTCTCTTACCGCACAAGTCAGTTATCGATAATATCACGTTCGGTCTGGAGGTACGCGGGGACAGCAAGAAGGAACGGCAGGAAAGAGCCCAAAACACCCTGGAACTGGTAGGCCTGGGTGGCTGGGAGAGTTCGCGGATTCAGGAACTGAGCGGCGGTATGCAGCAACGGGTCGGCCTGGCCCGCGCCCTCGCGGTTGGCCCGGAGATACTGCTCATGGACGAGCCTTTCAGCGCCCTCGACCCTCTGATACGCCGGCAGATGCAGGAAGAATTCATTAACCTGCGGTCCAAGATGAAGAAGACGGTGGTCTTTATCACCCATGATCTGCTTGAGGCATTGACTCTCGGTGACCGTGTCGCCATTATGCGTGACGGCACCATAGTGCAGCTGGGCACTCCGGAAGAAATTGTCACCAATCCGGCCGATGATTACGTTCGTGAGTTTGTCAAGGACGTCCCCCGTGGCAAAGTAGTTCCGGTGAACAACATAATGGAGGAGCCACCGCTGGTCACCGGTGGTGAGCGACCGGTAAGCGCCGTCATTGAGGAAATGGAGACGAAAGAGGTTGATTTTGCCTTTGTTGTTGACTCAAACGGGGTCTGCGAGGGCGTCTTCACCCGGCAGCAGGCCATGGATGCCAAAGAAGAGAGGTCGAAGAAAATCGGGGAAGTTGCCAGCCGGGAATTCCCCACCACTTCACCTGATGCCCCGCTGGAGCAGTGCCTGTCACTGGTAGCCGAAGATGATACGCCAGTGGCGGTACTGGATGAAGAGCAACGCCTGGTGGGTGTGGTTACCCGACCAGCTTTGCTCAAGGCCGTACAGTCCAACGGCGGCGACAACGGTGAGGCATAACGTCACCATATGTCAGCGGTGACGAATACTACAAAAAAAAAAGGAGGATTGAGATTTGAAAAAACTAATTACTTTTCTACTGCTGACAATCATCATTGTAAGCCTGGCCTTGGTAGGCTGTGGCGAGAAAGAAAAGGAGCCCATCAAGTTCGGTGACCTCAACTGGGGCAGCGCTCACTTCCAGTCGGAGCTTGCCCGGATAATCGCCATATACGGCTATGGCTATCCGGTAGAGCTGGTGGGCGGCAAGACCATCGCCCTGTTCCAGGCAAACCGCACCGGGGATATTGATGTCTTCATCGAAGGCTGGATGGCCAACCAGCAGGAAGCCTATGACGAGGCCATAGCTTCCGGTGACATCGTGCATCTGGGCGTCATGAACGACGATAACTGGCAGAGCCTCTTCGTGGTGCCGACCTATGTAATCGAAGGCGACCCGGACCGCGGCATCGAACCCATGGCTCCTGACCTGAAGACCGTTGAAGACCTGAAGAAGCCCGAGATTATCGAACTCTTTGCCGACCCCGAGGGCCCGGGAAAGGGCAGGATTATCACCTGCGTGCCCGGCTGGGAATGCGAAATAATCAACGCCAACCAGCTTAAAGCCTACGGATTGGACGAGTACTATAACCTGGTAAATCCGGGGAGCGGCGACGCGATGCATGCCGCCCTGTACGGCGCCTATCAAAAGGGCGAGCCCTATATAACCTACGAGTGGGGCCCGGAATGGGTTACCGGCAAGCTTGACCTGACCGTGCTGGAAGAGCCGCCCTACGACGAGGCCGTCTGGGAGGAAAACCACGGCTGTGCTTACGCTTCCCAGGACCTGTTCATCACCGCCCACAAGACGTTTCCCGAGAAAGCCCCCGAACTGGTTGAGATGTTCGGCAAGTGGAAGCTGGACACCAAGACCCTGGGCGAAGCCCTGGCCTACATGGAAGACACCGGTGGCGAACCTTTTGATGCGGCTCTCGATTTTATAAAGAACCGTGAAGACATCTGGACCACCTTTGTCCCGGAAGACGTGGCCAAGAAGGTAAAAGAAGCGGTGGCGCAGGGTATCGTGGAACCTCAGGGAACCGAACAATAGGAGAGCGATATCATTGAGCGCTTGATACCCCTACCCATGATTAACCTCCTGGCGAAAGTGGGTGGGGGTATTTGGTGATTTAGCGAGGAAAAAGGCATATGTTTAACTTCCCGGAAATCTTCTCTTTTCCCCTGGGTGAATGGATTAATATCGCCGTAGAATGGCTGACGGTAACGCTGGCCCCCGTTTTCAACGTCATCACCATTGCTATTCGCACGCCCCTCGTTTATATTGAACGTCTTCTCTGGTGGTTGCCCTGGTGGGTGCTGATACTCATCTTCACTGCTGTCTCCTGGCGAGTTGCCAAACGCTGGGTAGCTCTATTGACTCTCGTCGGCTTTATATTCATCGGCGTGGCGGGGCTATGGAACGACACCATGACCACGATAGCCCTAATCGTGACTTCCGTTTTCGTCTCGGTATTCATTGGCATCCCGCTTGGCATTCTGTCCGCTAAAAACGACCGATTCCAATCCTTAATCCGACCGATTCTTGACGGCATGCAGACCATGCCGAGCTTTGTTTATCTTATTCCGGCAGTGTTCTTCTTCGGTCTGGGTAAAGTGCCGGCGGTGGTGGCTACCTTTATCTATGCCGTGCCGCCCTGCATCCGCCTCACCAACCTGGGCATACGCCAGGTTGCCGCCGAAACAGTTGAGGCCGGCCGGGCTTTCGGTTGCACTGAGACACAGCTCCTGTTCAAAATCCAGCTGCCTCTGGCGCGTCCGACCATTATGGCCGGCGTGAACCAGACAATCATGATGGCGCTGGCGATGGTCGTGATTGCTTCCATGATAGGTGCTGCCGGACTCGGGCTGGAAGTCCTGCGGGGTATCGAGCGACTTGATGTGGGCCGAGGATTCATGGCTGGCTTTGCCATTGTCATCGTAGCCATCATCATTGACCGCATCAGCCAGGCATTCGGCAAAGCGGGAAACACCCAGAAGTAACCGTTTCCTTTCAAACCAGCTTCAATTGCTTTCATTAAGGGGAATCT